>NZ_JBPQTL010000003.1:0-183467 GCF_051386295.1 Micromonospora sp. URMC 105
CAGTTGTGGCGGTTGGTGGCTGATGGTGTGGATGCGGTGGGTGGTTTTCCGACGAATCGGGGGTGGGATCTGGAGGGGTTGTACGACCCGGATCCGGAGCGGGTGGGGACGTCGTATGCGCGGGAGGGTGGTTTCCTGCACGGGGCTGATGGTTTCGATGCGGAGTTCTTCGGGATGTCGCCGCGGGAGGCGTTGGCGACGGATCCGCAGCAGCGGTTGTTGTTGGAGACCGCGTGGGAAGCGCTCGAAGACGCCGGGGTCGACCCCGCCCGGCTGCGTGGCAGCCGCACGGGCGTGTACGCCGGCGTCATGTACCACGACTACGGCACCGGGCTCGCCCGGATACCCGCTGAATTGGAGGGCTACCTGGCCAGCGGCACGGCCGGCAGTGTGGCCTCGGGCCGGGTCGCGTACACCCTCGGTCTGGAGGGCCCGGCGGTGACCGTCGACACCGCGTGTTCGTCGTCGCTGGTGGCGCTGCACCTGGCCGTCACCGCCCTGCGCTCCGGCGAGTGCGATCTCGCCCTGGCCGGCGGTGCCACCGTGATGGCCACGCCCCAGACGTTCGTGGAGTTCTCGCGGCAGCGGGGTTTGTCGGCGGATGGTCGGTGTCGGTCGTTTGCGGCGTCGGCGGGTGGGACGGGTTGGTCCGAGGGTGTGGGTTTGTTGTTGGTGCAGCGGTTGTCGGATGCGTTGCGTGAGGGGCGTCGGGTGTTGGCGGTGGTGCGGGGTTCGGCGGTGAATCAGGACGGGGCGTCGAATGGTCTGACCGCGCCGAACGGGCCGTCGCAGGAGCGGGTGATTAGGCGGGCTCTGGAGGTCGCGGGTCTCACTCCGGCCGAGGTCGACGCTGTGGAGGCGCATGGGACGGGCACCCGGTTGGGTGATCCGATCGAGGCGCAGGCGTTGCTGGCCACCTACGGGCAGGGCCGGCCGGTTGATCGGCCTCTGTGGTTGGGGTCGTTGAAGTCGAACATCGGGCACGCTCAGGCGGCGGCGGGTGTCGGTGGTGTGATCAAGATGGTGATGGCGATGCGGCAGGGGATCCTGCCGCAGACGTTGCATGTGGACGAGCCGACTCCGCACGTGGATTGGTCGTCGGGGGCGGTGCGGTTGCTGACCGAGGAGCGGCCGTGGCCTGAGGTGCCGGGTCCGCGGCGGGTGGGGGTGTCGTCGTTCGGGATCAGTGGGACCAATGCGCATGTGATTCTCGAGCAGGCACCCGAGACCGAGCCCGCCGCCGGCTCAGACGCCGACACCAGGCCTGCTGCCGGCTCCGGTGCCGGCCACGCCTCGGAGCCCGGGCCCGCGTCCGGGTCGGGTGCGGTGGTGCCGTGGGTGGTGTCGGGCCGTGGTGTGGCGGGGCTGCGGGCGCAGGCGCGGCGGTTGCGCGAGTTCGTGGCGCGGCGCCCGGAGGTGGATCCGCTGGACGTGGCGTTCTCGTTGGTGACGGGGCGGGCGTCGCTGGAGCACCGGGCGGTGGTGCTGGGTTCAGGGTCGGAGGAGCTGCTGGCGGGATTGGCGGCGTTGGCTCAGGGACAGCCGTCGTCCTCGGTGATCACCGGCAGTGGTGCCACCGGCCAGGGACGGACAGCTTTCCTGTTCACCGGGCAGGGCAGCCAACGACTCGGCATGGGCCACGAACTCTACGAGACCTATCCCGTCTTCGCCGCCGCCTTCGACGAGCTGTGTGCCCGGTTCGACCCCGTGCTGGAGCGGCCGTTGCGGGACGTGCTGTTCGGTCCGGCTGACTCGGCCGATTCGGCGTTACTGGATCAGACCGTCTACACACAGACGGCCTTGTTCGCGGTAGAGGTTGCGCTGTTCCGTCTGCTGGAGTCGTTCGGCGTGACGCCTGACCTGATGCTG
Source organism: Micromonospora sp. URMC 105 (assembly GCF_051386295.1). Lineage (NCBI taxonomy): Bacteria > Bacillati > Actinomycetota > Actinomycetes > Micromonosporales > Micromonosporaceae > Micromonospora > Micromonospora sp. URMC 105. The sequence continues at coordinate 1,870 of NZ_JBPQTL010000003.1, forward strand.
GGGCACTCCATCGGTGAGGTCGCCGCCGCGCACGTGGCCGGGGTGTGGGACCTGGCGGACGCCTGCACGCTCGTCGCCGCGCGAGGCCGGCTGATGCAGGCCGCTCGGGAGGGCGGCGCAATGGCGGCGGTCCAGGCCGGCGAGGACGAGGTGCTCCCGTCCCTGGCCGAGTACGGGGACCGGGTCGTGGTCGCGGCGGTGAACGGGCCGCGCTCGGTGGTGGTCTCCGGTGACGCCGACGCGGTCGAGCAGGTGGCGCGGCAGTGGCGCAACCAGGGCCGCAAGACCAAGCGGTTGCCCGTCAGTCACGCCTTCCACTCCCCGCACATGGACGAGGCGCTCGACGAGTTCGGCGCTGTTCTGGCGGGGCTGACGTTCCGTGAGCCGCGCATCCCGGTCGTGTCCAACCTGACCGGTGCCCTGGCCACCGCCGAGCAGCTGTGTTCACCGGACTACTGGGTACGGCAGGTACGCCATGCGGTCCGGTTCCTCGACGGCGTGCGGTTCCTGGAGAGTCAGGGGGTCACCCGGTTCCTGGAGGTCGGTCCCGACGCGGTGCTGAGCGCGCTGGTGGGGGAGGGCCTCGCGTCGGATCCGCAGGTGCTGGTGCCGGCGCTGCGCTCGGGTCGCGCCGAGGCGCCCTCCCTGCTGACGGCGGTCGCCGCGCTGCACGTGGGCGGGCAGTCGGTGCAGTGGGCACCGGTGGTGTCCGGTGGCCGGTGGGTTCCGCTGCCGACGTATGCGTTCCAGCGGGAGCGGTACTGGCTGGTCTCCTCCCGCGAGTCGGACGCCGGGACGCCCGGCATCGGGCATCCGCTGCTGGGCTCGATGGTGCCGGTGGCCGGGGGCGACGAGGTGCTGTTCACCAACCGGCTCTCGGCCGGGTCGCTGTCCTGGCTGACCCCCGGTCACGTCGCCGGCACGGTGGTCGTACCGGCCGGTGCGCTGGTCGAGGCGGTGCTGCGCGCCGGTGACGAGGTCGGGCACCCGGTGCTGCGGGACCTGACCCTGACCGTTCCGATGGTCCTGACCGAGGACACTCCCATGCTCGTCCAGGTCCGCCTCACCGGTCCCGATGACAGCGACAGCCGTGAGGTGCACGTGCACGCCCGGCCCGACCGGCCCGGCGGCACGTGGCTCCGCTACGCGCACGGCCGGCTCGGCGTGGACGCGGACCTGGCGGAGGCGACGTTCGCGCTACCGCCGTCCGGTCAACCCGTGACCCTGCAGGTGCCGGAGCAGTTCCGCCATGAGGTGGCGGACTTCGGGCTGCATCCGCTGCTGCTCGACCCGAGCGTGTTCGACCGGCAGTCCCCGTCGCGGGACACCGTCCGGGTACCGGTCGTCTGGCGTGACGTCCGCCTGTACGCGACGCGCGCCGTCAGCGTCCAGGCGCGGCTGGCTCCCCTCGACGGGGAAACCGCCGCGCTGGTGTTGTCCGACGCAACGGGACAGCCGGTGGCGACCGCCGGGTCGATCGAGTTCCACGAGGTGCCGGTGGACCGGTTCACTCCGGTCGGCGACCCGGCGGTCGATCCGTCCGTCAGCGGTGAACCCGTCCGCAGGCCGGTCAGAGCCGTCGTCCAGGACGGGGGGTCGTCGTTGGGTCAGCGCCTCGCAGGCCTCCCCGGCGACGAGCGGCGCCAAGCCGTGCTGGACCTCCTGCGAACCGAGGTCGGCACGGTCCTGGGGCATTCGGCGGCAACTACGATCGAGGCAGAACGCTCGTTCCAGGATCTGGGTTTCGACTCGATGACCGCGTTGGAACTGCGTAACCGGCTGAACGCGGTGACCGGCGTCCGGCTGTCCACGACCGTGATCTTCGACCACCCGACTCTGGCAGCTCTCACCGATCACCTGCTGTCCCGGTTCACCGCGACGGCGGCACCGGATTCGCCGATGGCCGAACTCGACCGGCTGGAGGCGGTCCTCGCCGCGCTCGGCCCGGACGATCGGGAACGCATGGCCGTCGCCGCGCGCCTGCGCGACATCGCCTCCCGCTGGTCGGACGTAGCGCCCGTGACGGGGGAGGCGGACATCAGCAACCGGATCAAGTCCGCCTCGGCGGCCGAGATCTTCGATCTCATCGACAACGAGCTCGGCCGGATAGCGCCCTGAACGACGTGGCAGGCGGTCGCCCGGGATGCGTCCGGCGACCGCCTGGCCCCGGCCGGATGCCGTTCCGATGAGCCCCGCCGCCCGGGCCTTTTCCGGGCCCGCACGCCGGCCGGTGGCCCCCTTCCTGAGAGGAGTCCTGTCCATGACCCCGTCAGCCGACCCTGCGCTCTGGCTGCGCCGCTTCCATCCCGCCGCGGAGGACGCCGTACGGTTGGTCTGCCTGCCGCACGCGGGTGGGTCGGCCAGCTTCTTCTTCCCCATGTCCAGGGCGCTCGCTCCCCGCGTGCAGGTGCTCGCCGTGCAGTATCCGGGCCGGCAGGACCGGCGCCGCGAGGACAACGTCGCCGATCTGCACCTCCTGGCCGACCAGGTGTTCGCCGCGCTGGCCGCGACGCCACAGCGCCCGCTGGCGTTGTTCGGCCACAGCCTGGGCGCCGTGCTCGCATATGAAGTGGCGTTGCGGATGCGCGAGGCGGGCCTGCCGGATCCGGTACGCCTGTTCGCTTCGGCCCGGCGAGCACCGTCGCGCTACCGGGACGAACGGGTCCACCGACTCGGTGACGCGGACATCATCGAGCAGCTACGCCGGCTCAGCGGCACGCATGCCGACACCCTGGCCGATCCTGACCTGATCCAGCTGATCCTGCCCGCCGTCCGCAGCGACTACCGTGCCATCGAGACATACCGTCACCGACCCGAGGCGGTACTGGACTGCCCGGTGACCGTTCTCACCGGCGCTGATGACCCGGTCGTGTCAGCCGACGAGGCTGCCGACTGGCGGCGGCACACCACCGGGGAGATCGATGTCCATACCTTTCCCGGCGGTCACTTCTTCCTGGTGGACCACGCTCCGGCGGTCACCGAGCTGCTGGCCCGGTCGCTGACCGCCACGGTGGCGGGTTGACGGCGGCCGCGGACGTGAGCAGACAGGGTGCTGCGGCGGTAGGCCCAGCCGAATGCCGAATCGGCATCAAGGCTGCCACTTCTGTCTTGGACAGCATGCGGAACCCTTGCCAGGCTGGAGATCCACCGTCCGGCGCTCTTCCTGCCGGCGGGTACCGCCTGGCGTAGGAGTGACGATGGCTTTTCGGGCACGACGTGTGACGACGGGGGCGGCGGTGGCATCTGCGGTCCTGGTTCTCCTCACCGGGTGCGGCACCGCCGGCGCGACGGTGCAGGCGCCGACGGTTTCCGGGGCGGCCGTACCGGCGACCACTGCGGATCCAGGGTTCCAGCGACTGGAGGAGATGTTCGACGCGCGGCTGGGCGTCCACGCCGTCGACACCGGCACGGGCCGCACGGTGCAGTACCGGGCCGACGAGCGGTTCGCGTACGCCTCGACGTACAAGGCGCTCGCCGCCGCCGAGGTCCTCGACGAGACCACGGACGCCCAGCTGGACCGGGTGGTGCGGTACTCGGCGGACGACCTTGTGACCTACTCGCCGATCACCGAGCAGCACGTCGCCGACGGCATGACGCTGCGCGCCCTCGCCGACGCGGCGGTGCGCTACAGCGACAACACCGCCGGGAACCTGCTGCTGCGGCACCTCGGTGGGCCGCAGCGGTTCGAGAAGGAGCTGCGCGAGGTGGGCGACAAGACCACCGACGCGGCCCGCTACGAGACCGAGCTCAACGAGGCGACGCCGGGCGACAAGCGGGACACCAGCACTGCGCGGGCTCTGGCGGACGACCTGCGGACGTACACCGTCGGGGATGCCCTGCCGCCGGCGGACCGTGACATCCTCAACGGCTGGTTGCGCGGCAACACCACCGGCGGCGCGTTGATCCGCGCCGGGGTCCCCGACGGCTGGGTCGTCGGGGACAAGACCGGGGCCGCCGGGTACGGCACCCGCAACGACATCGCCGTGATCTGGCCGCCCGACCGGGCCCCCATCGTGCTCGCGGTGCTGTCCAGCCGCGACGAGAAGGACGCCGCCTACGACAACGCCCTCGTCGCCGAGGCCACGAAGGTGGTCATCGCCCACCTGTGACCCCGTAGCGATGACGGGCCGGGGCTACTCGGGGCGCAGCCCTGCGATCAGGATTCCGACCATGCGACGGGCGTCGTAGCGGGAATCGTTGCCCGCGCCGATGCAGAGGTTGCCGACGCCTCGCAGCAACGCGTAGGGATCGATGTCGGGGATGATCTGTCCCGCCTCCGCGGCGGCGTCGAGCAGTTGGGCGCACACGGGCAGCAGGCGGTCGATGAAGGACGTGTGCAGGGTCTGGAAGGTCGGATCGTCGGACTGCAGCGCTTCGGCAAGGCCGTGCTTGGTGACGAGGAAGTCGACGAAGAGGTCGATCCACCTCGCCAGCGCGGCGTGCGGTGACGTGCTGTCCGCCAGCAGCTCCGGGCCGGCCTTGGCGCACTCGTCGACCTGGTGCCGGTAGACGGCGACGACGAGGTCGGCCCGGGTGGGGAAGTGGCGGTAGATCGTGCCGACGCCGACGCCGGCCCGGGCGGCGATGTCGCGCACCGGCACGTGGACGCCGGACGAGACGAAAGCCGCGGCGGCCGCATCCAGCAGGGTGCGCTCGTTGCGGCGGGCGTCGGCCCGCTTGCGTACGGCCGGCGAATCCGAGCCGTCGCCGATACCCACCATCGCGTCGTTACCTCCGTCACATCCCTGGCTAGGCGGAACGCTGTTCCGTATCGTGGTTACCGGAACGGCGATCCGCTTGTGAGCATAGCTGGCCGGGGTGCGCCCGCGCCACGCCACCGATCACGGATCCGCCCGGCCATCGGAAGAAGGAGAACAGCCATGCAGTACCGCACCTTGGGCCGTACGGGTGTGCAGGTCAGCACCCTCGTGCTCGGCGCGATGAACTTCGGGAAGATCGGCAACACCACCCAGGACGAGGTCACCGCCATCGTCGACGCCGCCCTGGAGGCGGGTGTCAACCTCATCGACACCGCCGACGCGTACGGCGCCGGCCAGTCCGAGGAGATGGTCGGCAAGGCCATCGCCGGCCGCCGCGACGACATCGTGCTGGCGACCAAGGGTTCCCTGCCGATGGGCGAGGAGCGCAACCACCGGGGCGGCTCGCGCCGCTGGCTGGTCACCGAGCTGGACAACAGCCTGCGCCGCCTCGGCGTCGACCACGTCGACCTGTACCAGATCCACCGCTGGGACCCGGCCACCAGCGACGAGGAGACCCTGTCGGCGCTGACCGACCTGCAGCGCGCCGGGAAGATCCGCTACTTCGGGTCCTCGACCTATCCGGCGTACCGCATCGTGCAGGCCCAGGGGGCCGCCCGCGAGCACCGCCTGAGCCGCTACGTCACCGAGCAGCCCAGCTACTCGATCTTGCAGCGTGGCATCGAGCGGGACGTCCTGCCGGTCACGCAGGAGTACGGCCTCGGCGTGCTGGTGTGGAGCCCGCTCGCCTCGGGGTGGCTCTCCGGCGCGGTCCGCGCGGGCCGGGAGATCAGCACCAACCGCTCGGCGTTCATGCCGCAGCGCTTCGATCTCACGATTCCCGCCAACCAGGCCCGGCTCGACGCCGTCGAGCAGCTGGCCGGGGTCGCCGACCAGGCGGGGCTGAGCCTGATCCAGCTCGCACTCGGCTTCGTCACCGCCCACCCCGGCGTGACCAGCGCGATCATCGGTCCCCGTACCCCGGCTCACCTGCAGTCACAGCTCGCCGCTGCGGACACCGTGCTCTCCGCCGACGTGCTCGACGCCATCGACGCGATCGTCGCTCCGGGCGTCGACCTGGCGCCGGGGGAGAAGAACGACACCCCGCCGGCGCTGCTCGACAAGGCGCTGCGGCGGCGCTGACCCGCGCCCGCCTCGATCGTCCCGCGGCGAGCCGGCCGTCGCGTGACGATCGAGGGCACCCCTCAGGCCGATCGGCGAGCGCCCTGCGGTTCGGCGGCAGGTGGACCGAACCGGGCGATCTTGGCTGGGTTGAGGGTGATCAGCACGCGGGCGATCCCCTCGGGAGAGGCGTCGATCGCGCACAGGGCGACCACGGCTCCGGCCCGGCGGACCAGGACGGCTTCCTGCCCGTTTGCCTCGACGACGTCCAGCGAGACGAGCGCGCCGAACTTTCTCATGAGCCCGGCGAGGTAGCGGGCGACGTCGGCCCGGCCGGTGACCGGTACGCGCGCCGCGCTGACCATGCCGCCGCCGTCGGCGTACGAGACGACGTCGTTGGCGAGCAGTTCCTCCAACTGACCGACGTCACCGGAGCGGGCGGCGGCGAGGAAGGCGTGGAGCAGCCGGCCGTGCTCGGCGGGGGCGACCGGGGCGTGCCGTTTCTCGGCAAGGTGGGCGCGCGCCCGGCGCCCGAGCTGCCGCGCGTTCGCCTCGCTGATGTCGAGGACCTCGGCGATCTGCCGGAACGGGTAGTCGAAGGCCTCGCGGAGCACGTACACGGCCCGCTCGTGCGGGGTCAGTCGTTGCAGCAGGAGGAGCAACGCGAGTTCGAGAGCTTCGCCCTGCTCGGCTCGGGTCGCCGGGTCGACCGACGTCTGGACCGGCTCGGGCAGCCAGGGGCCGACGTACGTCTCCCGGCGGGCGCGTGCCGAGGTGGCCGCGTTCAGGGCGAGCCGGGTCGTCGCGGTGACGAGGAACGCGGTCGGGTCCCGTACCGCACTGCGGTCGGTGCGCTGCCACCGTAGCCACGTCTCCTGCACGATGTCCTCGGCGTCGTGAACGGTGCCGAGCATCCGGTAGGCGATGCCGAACAGTCGGGGCCGGACCGCGTCGAAGGTCCGCACGGCATCCGTCGGGACCTGGCGGTCGGGCATGACGTCTCGTTCCTCTCGTTGCTGGCCGCCTGTCGCCTTTGCCGAGGTCTGTTGCCCACCTGGTCCAGCGCCTCGCGTCGGGTGCCGGCATACCCGTTCCGTGCCGCGAATCGCTGCCCGCGTCGGCGCAGGCGGGTGTCACGAATCCCTGCCCCACCTGGTCCTTGCTGATGCATCGGCGAGGCGGCTCGCCGACGTAACCGGAAGCAGCTTCCGGTCTCACCGTGTCGACCTCCCGCCCCGCGGACGAGAGGTCCGGAACCGTCGGAAGGCGGCCACCATGACTGACATCGGGCGAAACACCCCAGGCGCACTCGATCAGATCCCGGACCGCGACCCCGAGGAGACCGCCGAGTGGGCGGCCTCCCTGGACGCCGTCACCGCGGCAGTCGGGCCGCAGCGCGCCTCGTACCTCCTGCGCCGCACCCTCGAACACGCCGAGGGCGCCGGCCTCGCGCTGCCGAAGCTGCTCGAGACCGAATACCTCAACACCATCCCGACCGCCGCCGAGCCGGCGTTCCCCGGTGACGAGGAGATGGAACGGCGCATCACCGCCTGGAACCGCTGGAACGCCGCCGCGATGGTCACCCGCGGCAGCCGTTACGGCCTGGGCGGCCACATCGCCACGTACGCCTCCGCGGCCTGGCTCTACGAGACCGGCTTCCAGCACTTCTTCCGGGGCAAGGAGGCCGACGGCTCCGGCGACCAGCTCTACCTCCAGGGCCATGCCGCCCCCGGCATCTACGCCCGCGCCTTCCTCGACGGTCGGCTCACCGAGGGCCACCTCGACCGGTTCCGGCAGGAGGCCGGCGGCGACGGCCTGCCCTCCTACCCGCACCCGCGCCGGCTGCCGTGGCTGTGGGAGTTCCCCACCGTGTCGATGGGCCTGGGCCCGCTGTCGGCGATCTACCAGGCGCGGTTCAACCGCTACCTGCAGCACCGTGGCATCAAGGACACCTCCGCCTCGCGGGTGTGGGCGTTCCTCGGCGACGGCGAGATGGACGAGCCCGAGTCGACCGCCGCGCTCGCCCTTGCCGGTCGCGAAGGCCTGGACAATCTCACCTTCGTGGTCAACTGCAACCTGCAGCGGCTCGACGGGCCGGTACGCGCCAACTTCAAGATCGTCCAGGAGCTGGAGGCGCGGTTCCTCGCGGCGGGCTGGAACGTCGTCAAGTCGCTGTGGGGCTCAGCCTGGGACGACCTCTTCGCGCTCGACACCACGGGCGCGCTCGTCCGCCGGCTGCGCGAGGTCCCCGACGGGCAGTTCCAGACGTACGCGGCCCGCGATGTCCGCTACATCCGCGAGCACTTCTTCGGCGCCGACCCGGCGCTCGTCGAGATGGCGAAGGTGCTGACCGACGCCAAGATCGCCGAGTGCTTCCACGCGTCGCGGGCGGGCCACGAACCCCGCAAGGTGTACGCCGCGTACCGGGCCGCCGTCGAGCACCGGGGCGCGCCGACGGTGATCCTCGCCCAGACGGTCAAGGGCTACACGCTCGGCCCCGCCTTCGAGTCGCGCAACGCCAACCACCAGATGAAGAAGCTGACCGGCGACGAGTTCCGCGCCCTGCGCGACCTGCTCGAACTTCCCATCCCCGACAGCAGGCTCACCGGTGACGTGGTGCCCTACGCCCACCCCGGCGCCGACTCGCCGGAGGTCCGTTACCTGCACGAGCGCCGGGCCGCGCTGGGCGGCCCCGCCCCGGCTCGCCGGGTGCACCCGGTGGCGCTGCCCGCGCCGTCGGCCAAGCCCTTCGACACGCTGGCCAAGGGGTCCGGTAGTCAGGAGATCGCGACGACCATGGCCTTCGTCCGCCTGGTCAAGGACCTGATGCGGGACCCGGAGACCGGGCGGCGTTGGGTGCCGATCGTTCCGGACGAGGCGCGTACCTTCGGCATGGAGTCGCTCTTTCCCAGCGCCGGCATCTACTCGCCGCACGGCCAGACCTACGACCCGGTGGACCGCGACACGCTCCTGTACTACAAGGAGGCCACGAACGGTCAGATCCTCAACGAGGGCATCACCGAGGCCGGGGCGATGGCCGACTTCACGGCCGCCGCCACGTCGTACGCCACCCACGGCGAGCCGATGATCCCGTTCTACATCTTTTACTCGATGTTCGGCTGGCAGCGGACGGCCGACCAGATGTGGGCGCTCGCCGACCAGCTCGGCCGCGGCTTCCTCATCGGTGCCACCGCGGGTCGTACGACGATGACCGGCGAGGGCCTGCAGCACGCCGACGGCCACTCCCACCTGATCGCCTCGACCAACCCGGCGGCGATCGCCTACGACCCGGCCTTCGCCTACGAGGTCGCCGTGATCGTCCGCGACGGGCTGCGCCGGATGTACGGCCCGGACGCCGAGGACGTCTTCTACTACCTGACGGTCTACAACGAGGCGAAGGTCCAGCCGCCCATGCCGTCCGGCGCGGGCATCGAGGAGGGCATCGTCAAGGGCCTCTACCGGTACCAGGAAGCCGATGCCACCGAGCTGGCGGCGGATGCCCCGCGCCTGCAACTGCTCGCCTCCGGCACCGCGATCCACTGGGCCCTGGAGGCCCAGCGGCTTCTCGCCGGCGACTGGGGCGTGGCGGCCGACGTGTGGTCGGCCACCTCCTTCAGCGAGCTGCGCCGCGACGCGCTGGACTGTGACGCGGCGCGGCTCGAGGGTGAGGACCGGATCCCGTACGTGACCCGGGTGCTCAACGGCGCTCCCGGCCCGGTGCTCGCCGTCAGCGACTGGATGCGGGCGGTTCCGGACCAGATCAGCCAGTGGGTGCCGCAGGACTGGCACTCGATCGGCACGGACGGTTTCGGCCTCTCCGACACCCGTGCGGCCGTCCGTCGCCACTTCGGGGTCGACCCGCAGTCGGTCGTGGTCGCTGCGCTGGCAGCCCTGGCCCGGCGCGGCGAGGTCAAGCCCGAGACCGTTCAGGAGGCCCGCAAGCGGTACGGAATCGCCTGAAGGGCCTCCTGTCTCCTCGGGTGTGGTGGCCCCGGAGCGCAGCGGCCGGTGCCGTCGGGCACCGGCCGCTGCATCAGCCGGTGGGGCTCACCACGCCCGGCTGCGTGATCCTGGTCCGGCTCAGTGCCAGTCGCTGATCTGCACGTCCCGCGGCGACGGTGCGCCCTCGCCGGTCTCCACCAGCGACTTGAGGCTGAGCAGGTACGAGGCCCACTTGGTGCTGCAGTGGTGCATGAACTCCACCGGCTCCTTCCAGCCGCGGTGCGTGAAGAGCACGATCGTGTAGTCGCCGTCCTGCCGGAGGTGCCAGTCGACGGTGGTGCCGATCCACTCCTCGGGGCCGTCGGCCACCCGCCACGTCACCCGCTCGGACGGCCGCAGCTCGACGACCTCCATGTCGAAGCCGCCGGGCAGGAAGCGGAACTCGAGGACGCCGCCGAGGTCGGCGCTGCCCTTCGTGTCCTCGGTCCACCAGCCGGCGAGGCCGTCGACGGTCGTCAGCGCGGCGTACACCTTCTCGGGCGTCGGGGTCCTGACCCCGACCCGGTGCAGAATGTCCATCTTTCCGGCTCTCCCTGATCTCGTCGGTCTGGTTGTCAGTCCTGTCGGGTGCGCTGGATCGCCTCGGCGATCCGCTTGATCCGCTGCAGTCGGGCATCCCACGTCGCGCCGACCGATGCCAGTTGGGCCACCGCGCGGGCGAGCTGGGCGTCGTCGACCCGGTACCGCTTCTCCCGGCCCGCGGGCGTCGCCCGGACCAGGCCGACCCGGTCGAGGACGCCGAGGTGCTTGGCCACCGCCTGACGGGTGACCGGCAGCTGCTGACTGAGCGTGGTCGCGGTGGCATCGCCCTCGATGAGCAGCAGGTCGAGCAGCCGGCGCCGGGTCGGGTCCCCGATCGCGGACCAGAGGTCGTCGTCGACCTCCCCGGCCACCGCGGTGCTCATGGCCGCACCCGCAGCGTGGTGGCGTACGTCGCCAGCCGCGGCAGGTAGAAGCCCCAGCCGCTGATGTGCTCCTGGTACTGCTGCTCCAGGACGGCGACCTCCCAGCCCATCTCGCGGAAGCCGGTCTCGGTCATCCTCAGCAGCGTCCCGCCGCCGGACGGGGTCAGGTCGAAGGTGACCAGCAGCGAGTTGCCCTCGGCCGCGACCTCGCCGGCCGGGTGCGTCCACCGGAACGAGAACGTCCGCGGCGGTCGCGCGTCGACGACGGTGAAGGCCACCACCGTCCCGTCGGCGTCGCGGTCACCGAAGACGATCTCTCCCGTCGACCCGGGCGTCGGGTCGTAGCGGGCGTCGTCAGGCCACCACTGCTTGAGGTGCTCGGGACTGCTCACCACCTCGAAGACGACCTCGGGTGACGCCTCGACGAAGATCTCGCGCTCGATGGTCCCGAACTCCATGACACCCTCCTGCAACGTTTGGTTGCGCATCACGCTAGCCGGGAGCTCGGCCCAGTGCAACCGATGGTTGCGGATCGCCGGCCGGAGTATCGTGGGTCCGACACACTGGGGGGTGACGTGACGACGGGTTCGGCGACCGCCCCGCGGCCGATGAGCTTCAGCACCACCGGGCTCCCGGAGGCCCAGCGGATCGCCTTGTGGGAGCATCACAACGCGCACGCATTGATCGGCCTGCGTTGTCACACGCTCGGTGAGGCGCCGTTCGAGGGGGCCGAGCTCAACCTCCAGCTCCACCAGATGCACCTGGCCCGCGTCCGCGGCAACGCGCACGTCGTCGAACGTCCGGCCGAAGTGATCCGCAGGCATCCGGCGGACGCTGTCGCGGTCTACCTGACGCTCGTCGGGGAGGCGTTCTTCTACCACAACGACGGCGTGTTCACCCTGCGACCGGGACAGGCCCTGATCTGCGACGCCGATCGTCCGTTCATGCGCGGCTTCTCGCGTGGCCTGGAGGAACTCGCGATCAAGGTGCCGCGGGCGCTGTTCCGGGAGCTGACCGGCCTCGACTCGCTCGACACCCCGCTGGTGCGCGACTTCGCCGGGGGCGACGTGCCGGCCCGGACGCTGGCCAAGCTGATCGACCGGGCCCTGCGTCCCGGGGAAGGCGCGCCCGTCGACGAACGAATGGCGCTCGACCTGCTCGTGAGCATGGCAGGTGGCCATCCGGCCAACCTCGGCACGGTGCACCTGGCCAACGCGCGGACGTTCATCGAGGACCACCTGACCGACCCGCGCCTGACCGCTGCCCGGGTCGCGGCCGGGATCGGTATCAGCGAACGCCACCTGTCCCGGGCGTTCGCCACCGCCGGCACCACCGTTCCCCAGTACGTGCTGGCGCGGCGGCTGGAACGCGCACGCACGCTGCTGGTGTCCTCGCCGCAGACCCCGGTCGGTGAGGTCGCGGCGCGCTGCGGCTTCGGCTCGGCCACCCACTTCTCGCAGGCGTTCCGGGCGCGCTTCGGCATGCGCGCCACCGACCTGCGCCGGCAGGCCCGGGCCGGCCGGCCCAGCTAGTTCTCGGATTCCGCCACAGCTTCGCCTTTCCGCCGTGTTCCGGCCTCAGCCCTTGCTGGGGTGGCGGAGCACCGCCGCACACTTGTCCAGCGAGTGGCCAGGACCACACGCCGACCAGTGGAGTGGGTGAGCTGATGGCAGTGTTCAGCGACGGGATGGCCGAGACGCCGCTACCCCAGGGATCGATGGTGACGACCGACGTCGTGGTCATCGGCTCGGGCCCGGCGGGGGCGGGAGCGGCCTTGTTCCTGTCCACGCTCGGAATCCCGAACATCATGATCACGAAGTACCGGTGGACGGCGAACACGCCGCGCGCGCACATCACCAACCAGCGCGCGATGGAGGTCTTCCGGGACCTGGGCATCGAAGACCAGGTGCTCGCCGACGCCACTCCGCACGAGCTGATGGGCGACACCGTCTTCTGCACCTCGATCGCCGGGGAGGAGATCGGGCGGATCCTCACCTGGGGTACCCATCCCGCCCGGCAGGCCGACTACCGCCTCGCGTCACCGTGCCTGCCGGTCGACATCCCCCAGACCCACCTGGAACCGATCCTGCTGCGCAACGCCGTGATGCGGGGGACCCAGGCCCGGTTCTCCACCGAGTACCTGCGGCACCGGCAGGACGCCGACGGCGTCCACGTCGAGGTCCGGGACCGCCTCACCGGCGAGGAATACACGATCCGGGCCAAGTACCTCATCGGTGCCGACGGCGCCCGTTCCAAGGTCGCCGCCGACCTCGGCCTGCCGATGGAAGGCGCGATGGACATCGCCGGCTCGATGAACATCACCTTCAAGGCCGACATCTCGGCGTACGTCGGGCACCGGCCGTCGGTGCTCTACTGGGTGATCCAGCCCGGCTCGAACGTCGGCGGCATCGGGGCCGGCCTGGTGCGGATGGTGCGGCCCTGGAACGAGTGGCTCATCGTCTGGGGCTACGACATCAGCCAACCCCCACCAGTCGTCGACGAGGCCGCCGCCGTCCAGATCGTGCGCAACCTGCTCGGGCTGCCGGACATCGAGGTGGAGATCACCGGCACGTCGCTGTGGGGCAACAACGAGATGTACGCGACCCACCTGCAGTCGGGGCGGGTGTTCTGTGTCGGGGACGCCGTCCACCGCCACCCGCCGAGCAACGGACTCGGGTCGAACACCTCCATCCAGGACTCCTACAACCTCGCCTGGAAGCTGGCGGCCGTCGTCCGCCGGCAGGCCGAGCCGTCGCTGCTGGAGACCTACTCGGCGGAACGGGCGCCGGTGGCCCGGCAGATCGTCCAGCGCGCGAACAGGTCCAGCCGCGAGTTCGTCCAGTTCTTCGAGGCGCTCGGCCTGCTCGACGCCGCCGACGAGGCCGAGATGGCCGCGCGGATCGAGGAGCGCAAGGCCAACACCCCCGAGGGGGCGGCCAAGCGGGCCGCGCTGATGTCGGCCATGGAGCTGAAGCACTACGAGTTCAACGCCCACGGCGTCGAACTCGGGCAGTTCTACGAGTCCGAGGCGGTGGTCTCCGACGGCACCCGGCGCCCCGAACCGAGCCGCGACCCGGAGCTGTACTACGAGCCGTCGACGGTCCCGGGGTCCCGGCTGCCGCACGCCTGGGTGGGCGATGCCCGGCACAAGGTCTCCACGCTCGACCTGGCGCCGATGACCCGGTTCACGGTGCTCACCGGCATCGCGGGGGAGCCGTGGGTGGCGGCCGCCGAGAAGGTCGGCCAGGAACTCGGCGTGCCGCTGGAGGCCGTGGTGATCGGCCCCGGGCGCGCGGTGACCGACCTGTACTACGACTGGGCGCGGGTGCGGGAGGTCGAGGAGGACGGCGTGCTCCTGGTGCGCCCGGACAAGCACATCGGCTGGCGGTCGATGCGGCTGCCCGCCGACCCGGAGCAGGCGCTGCGCGAGGCGATGTCGGCGATCCTCGGCCGGGACGGTGCGGCGTGAGAGTCGACTTCACCCACGAGACGCTGCCGCAGCGGGTGGTGTTCGCCTCGTACGAGGCGGCGGGCCACGTGGCCGACGAGGTGGCTCGGCTCGGCGCCGCCCGCCCGATGGTGATCGCCGCGGAGGCCGACAGCGCGCTGGCCGACCCGCTGGTGGCCGCCCTGCCGGCCGCGGTGCGCCACACCGAGGTGGTGATGCACGTGCCCGCCGACGTCGCCGAGCGGGCCCGTGCCGCCGCAAAGCGGCACGACGCCGACGTCCTCGTCAGCGTCGGCGGCGGCTCCACCACCGGCCTGGCCAAGGCGGTGGCGCTGACCACCGGGCTGCCCATCGTCGCCGTGCCGACCACGTACGCGGGCTCCGAGGCCACCAACGTCTGGGGGCTGACCGAGGACGGCCGCAAGACCACCGGGGTCGACGCCCGCGTGCTGCCGCGGTCCGTCGTCTACGACGCCAGCCTGCTGCTGTCCCTGCCGGTGCCGCTGAGCGTGGCCTCCGGGCTGAACGCGCTGGCGCACTGCGTCGACTCGATGTGGGCGCCCCGGGTCGATCCGATCGACCAGGCACTTGCGCTGGAGGGCATCCGCGCCCTTCGCCAGGGACTCCCCGAGGTCGTGCGCGATCCGCAGGGCATCGAGGGGCGCGAGCAGACGCTGTACGGGGCCTACCTGGCCGCGGTGGCGTTCGCCTCGGCCGGTTCCGGGCTGCACCACAAGATCTGCCACGTGCTCGGCGGGATGTACAACCTCCCGCACGCGCAGACCCACGCCGTGGTGCTGCCGTACGTCCTCGCCCTCAACGCGCCGTCGGTCCCCGACAGCGAGCAGCGGATGGCGGCGGCGTTCGGCGCGGCATCCGCACTGGAGGGACTGCAGCGCCTGCGGGAGCAGGTCCAGGCACCTCGTGCCCTGCGGGACTACGGGCTGCGCGAGAGCGACCTCCCGGCCGCCGTCGACGCGGTCCTGGCGGCCGTACCGCCGCACAACCCGACGCCGGTCACCCGCGCCGACCTTGAGGATCTGCTACGCCGAGCATGGAACGGAGGGGAGCCGCGATGAGTCCGGAGCAGCAGCACCGCGAGTCACAGCTCGTCGAACGGGTGGTCGCGTCGTTCGACGACACGCCGGATCCGCGGCTCAGGGAGCTGATGCAGGCGCTCACCCGGCACCTGCACGCCTTCGTGCGGGAGGTGCGGCTGACCGAAGAGGAGTGGCAGCGCGCCATCGAGTTCCTCACCGCCGTCGGGCACCTCACCGACGATCGGCGGCAGGAGTTCATCCTGCTCTCCGACGTCCTCGGTGCCTCGATGCAGACCGTCACCGTCAACAACGAGGCGTACGGAAACGCCACCGAGGCCACGGTCTTCGGCCCGTTCTTCGTCGATGGCTCGCCGGAGATCGAACTCGGTGGTGACCTGATGGCCGGAGCGTCCGGGCAGCCGTGCTGGGTCGAGGGCAGGGTCACCGACACGCACGGCAACCCGGTGCCGCACGCGCGCATCGAGGTCTGGGGGGCCGACGAGGACGGCTTCTACGACGTCCAGTACGGCGACGACCGGGTGGCCGGCCGCGGTCACCTGCACACCGACGCGGACGGCAACTACCGCTTCTGGGGGATCACCCCGACGCCGTACCCCATCCCGCACGACGGCCCGGTCGGCCGGCTGCTGGCCGCCACCGGCCGGTCCCCGATGCGGGCCTCCCACCTGCACTTCCTGGTCCGGGCGGAGGGACTGCGGACCCTGGTGACGCACATCTTCGTCCGCGGCGACGAGCTGCTGGACCGCGACAGCGTGTTCGGCGTACGGGACTCGCTGGTGATGGACTTCGCGCCCCAGCCGGCCGGCGCCGTCACCCCCGACGGCCGCGACCTGGGCGACCGCGCGTGGTCCCGGGTGCGGTTCGACATCGTCCTGGCGCCCGCAGCCGCAGGCCACGAGGAGGTTTGACGCATGTCCACCGAGGTGTATCTGTACGACGCCGTACGCACCCCGTTCGGGAGGTACGGCGGTGCGTTGGCCGGTGTGCGGCCGGACGACCTGGCGGCGCACGTGCTGCGGACGCTCATCGAGCGCGCGCCCGCGCTGGAACCCGGCCGCGTCGACGAGATCGTGCTGGGCAACGCCAACGGCGCCGGGGAGGACAACCGCAACGTCGCCCGGATGGCCGGGCTGCTGGCCGGCCTGCCGACGTCGGTACCGGCCACGACCGTGAACCGGCTCTGCGGCTCCAGCCTGGACGCCGCCATCGTCGCCTCCCGGCAGATCGCCCTCGGCGAGGCCGACGTGGTGCTGGCCGGGGGAGTGGAGTCGATGAGCCGGGCACCCTGGGTGCTCCCCAAGCCGGAGAAGGCGTACCCGGCCGGCGACGCGGCGCTGGTGTCCACCACGCTGGGCTGGCGGCTGGTGAACCCGCGGATGAACCCGGAATGGACGGTCTCGCTGGGCGAGGCCACCGAGCTGCTCGCCACCCGTGAGCAGGTCAGCCGCGACGCGCAGGACGCCTTCGCGCTGCGCTCGCACCAGTCGGCCGCCCGCGCCTGGGACGAGGGGTTCTACGACGACCTCGTGGTCGGCGTACCCGGAGTGGACCTCGCCCGCGACGAGTCCATCCGGTCCGACACCAGCCTGGCGAAGCTCGCCGCGCTCAAGCCGGTGTTCCGCACGCAGGACGGCACCGTGACCGCCGGGAACGCCTCGCCCCTCAACGACGGCGCGTCGGCGGTCCTGCTGGGAGCCCCGTCCGCCGAACAGCTCCTCGGCCGGCCACCGCTGGCCCGCATCGCCGGTCGCGGGGCTGCCGCGAACGACCCGCAGTACTTCGGGTTCGCGCCGGTGGAGGCCGCCAACATGGCCCTCGAGCGCGCCGGCATCGGCTGGGGTGACGTCGGTGCGGTCGAGCTGAACGAGGCGTTCGCCGCCCAGACCGTGGCGTGCGTCAACGCCTGGGGCGTCGACCCCGGCATCGTCAACGCACACGGCGGTGCCACCGCCATCGGTCACCCGTTGGGAGCATCCGGCACCCGCCTGCTCGGCACGCTGGCCCGCTCGCTGCGCGCGTCGGGCAAGCGGTGGGGGGTCGCCGCGATCTGCATCGGTGTCGGGCAGGGGCTCGCCATGGTCCTCGAGAACCTGGAGGCCTGAGCCATGGCCAGCATCCTGGACAACCCGAGCGACGCGGTGGCGGGGATCCCCGACGGCGCCACGGTGATGATCGGGGGATTCGGCACCGCCGGTCAGCCGGTCGAGCTCATCGAGGCGCTCATCGCCTGCGGTGCCACGGATCTCACCGTGGTGAACAACAACGCCGGAAACGGGGACGTGGGCCTGGCGGCGCTGATCCGCGCCGGCCGGGTCCGCAAGATCGTGTGCTCCTTCCCCCGGCAGCGGGACTCCTGGCACTTCGACCAGAAGTACCGGGCCGG
The DNA here is from genome assembly GCF_051386295.1 of Micromonospora sp. URMC 105. Classification (NCBI taxonomy): domain Bacteria; kingdom Bacillati; phylum Actinomycetota; class Actinomycetes; order Micromonosporales; family Micromonosporaceae; genus Micromonospora; species Micromonospora sp. URMC 105. The sequence continues at coordinate 19,548 of NZ_JBPQTL010000003.1, forward strand.
CGAGATCGAGCTGGAGCTCGTTCCGCAGGGCAACCTCGCCGAGCGCATCCGCGCCGCCGGCGCCGGCATCGGGGCCTTCTACACGCCCACCGGCTACGGGACATCCCTGGCCGAGGGCAAGGAGGTCCGGGAGATCGACGGGAGGCACTACGTGCTGGAGTACCCGCTGCGGGCGGACTACGCCCTCGTGAAGGCGCACCGCGCCGACGAACTGGGCAACCTGGTCTACCGCAAGACCGCGCGCAACTTCGGGCCGATCATGGCGGCGGCCGCGACGACGACCGTCGTCCAGGTGGAGGAGGTGGTGCCGGTCGGCGCGCTCGACCCGGAGAACATCGTCACGCCGTCCATCTACGTCGACCGCGTCGTCCGCGTGCCGGCGCCCGAGCCGGTCGGAGCGGGTCAGTGACCGGCGTCCGGCGCGGCCTCGGCAAGGACGAACTCGCCGCCCGCGTCGCGCGGGACATCCCGCGCGGAGCCTTCGTGAACCTCGGCATCGGGCTGCCGACCCGGATCAGCAACCACCTCTCCCCGGGCAGCGGCGTCGTGCTGCACACGGAGAACGGCATGCTGGGCATGGGACCCGAGGCGCAGGGGGAGGCGGTCGACCTCGACCTCATCAACGCCGGCAAGGTGCCTGTGACCGAGCTGCCCGGCGCCTCCTACTTCCACCACGCCGACTCCTTCGCCATGATGCGCGGCGGCCACCTGGACGTCTGCGTGCTCGGCGCCTATCAGGTGTCGGCCCGCGGTGACCTCGCGAACTGGCACACCGGCCGGCCCGACGACATCCCCGCCGTCGGCGGCGCGATGGACCTTGCCATCGGGGCCAAGGAGACGTTCGTGATGATGGATCTGCTGTCGCGCGACGGGATTCCGAAGCTCGTGCCGGAATGCACGTACCCGCTGACCGGTGTCGGTTGCGTCAGCCGCGTCTACACCGACCTCGCGGTGTTCGTCATCGAGGAGAAGACGGTGGCCGTACGGGAGCTGTTCGACTGCACCTTCGACGAGCTGAGTGGTCTGCTCGAGGTGCCGCTGCTGGACCGGACGGATGACGGGGAACTCAGTCCTCCGTAGCGCCGGCAGCCTCGACGATCGAGACCGGAGTGCCGAGTTCGACGGTACGGGAGACGGTGCAGAGCCGTTCGTGCGACTGCTGCAGCGACCGGGGCAGCGCCTCGCGCGCCCGGTCGCCGTCCGCGCCCTCCGGGAACGTCACGGTGAACTCGACCCTGAGGTTCCGCATCCGGTTTCCGCCGGCCTCGTCGCGGATCTTGTCGCCGGTGACCTCGACGGAGAACCGGGTCGGCTCGGCGCGGCGGCTGGTGATGTGGTCCACGTCTATCGCGGTGCAGCCGCCGATGGCAGCCAGAAGCAGTTCCACCGGCGTGAAGCTGCCGTCCTCGCCCGTGCCCACCGACATCGATCCGCCGCGGACGTTCCGCACGACGTAGTTCCCCACACTGGTGCGCTCGATCTCTACCGAGCGCAAGGTGTCCTCACTCATGACAGGCACGCTACCCAGCCCGTGGTAGGCGCATGAGTTGCTTCTGCCCGTTCAACTCCGACGGAGCGATTCCACCGACTGGCCCGGACGCCAGCCACCTGCCGGGCCTGGCCGACGATTCGTTGCCGGCTCGACCGGTAACGAACCGCCTCCCGTTCGTGCCGGCCCGAGCAGGGCGACGACCGCTGCCACGATCGACTCGATGGCCGGGGCTCCACGGTCTGAGGTGTCGATCTCGACGACGGCGTCGACGCTCTCCGGCGGTTCGAAGATCGACCTGTTCATCTCACCGCGCTGAAACAGGGACAGGAGCTGCCGGTCGATGGCTCCGCCCTCGGCCGCCCGAGCAGCAAGTCGCCGGCCGATGACCGCCTCCTGGGCGACGACGTGCACAGCCAGCACCCGGGCGCCACCCGCGAGCAGTGCGCCCAGCAGCTCGCGGGACAACACCGAGGACTCCACGACGAGGCTCACCCCGGAGGCCGCGAGCAGCCGGATCGCCTCGACCATCACGGCTTCGGCCCGGCGGCTGACGGGACCACCGGCAACGTGGAAGTCCTGGTCGAGCCAGACACTCCCGTCCCCGGCGACGAAGGCCGAGGAGAGCCCGAGACCCGTCTTGATCTCGTCGCGGGTCAGGAACGGGATACCGAGTCGACCGGCCGTTGCAGAGGCAATGGTGGTCTTCCCCGCCCCCGGACACCCGCATACGGCGATCACCACCGGCCGTTCCGTCACCAGCATCCGTCGATCTTGGCAGATTCGCAGACCCACTGTCGATCTGCCCGGTCCCGCCACGAGGGCTACCAGCCTCCTCCGTGTAGGGCGCTCCGCCCGGTCCCCGCGCTAGCGAAGCTGGACGGTCTGCCACCGTCCGACAAGGAGTCTCCCCGAGGGACGTACCTTGTCCGGCCTCGACCTATGCAGCGTCAGCCTCACGGGAGCTGCGCAATGCGCCGACGGCCACCAGCCCCGCACCGGCGAGCGCGATCGCCGCCTCGATGGCCCGCGACACCTGAGGGAAGCCTCCCGTCGACGTGCCCACCATTACTGCTGGCTGCAAGAAGGCGCCGTCGGGAGGTGCGGTCATGATCCACCAGGCTGACCATGCCGCGGCGAGATCCGAGTAGGCGCGAGCCGCGGCGACTGACAGCAGGAACAACCCCAGCGGAAGCAGCCAACGCCGGTCGGCCTGCCACCCTGACAGCGCGAGTGCTCCCACGGTCACGAATGCAGCGAGCAGCGCCGGCCACACCGTCCCGAGCAGGTCGAGCAGCGGATGACGGCCGAAGTCCCCCGCGAGGCGCAGCCCCAACCAGGCGACTAGCAGCAGCGCGAGGATACTCGTCGCCACACCCCGCCGCCTGCCGTGCGACGGTGACGCCGACACACCGGCCGCGAGACAGAGGACGCCGAGCGTCAGACCCAGCGCGGCGACCCTCTCCCGGTCGATCACCTCCTGCACACCGGCCAACATGGCCGTCTTCGCTACCCCTTGACCGGATGTCAGCCCGCCTGCCTCGTCGACCTGCTCCTGGTACCAGAGCAGTCTCATCGCCGCCACCACGGCAAGGAACCCGATACCGGCGGCGACGGCCCACCTCACGCGCCGCACACTCCGGTCCGGCAGCACGTATCCGAGCAGTGCGAGCAGCATGACGAGGCCGAACTGCAGCGACGCGGCAGGCATGGCGAGCAGTGCCGCCGCAACCGAGAGCAGACCGGCGGCGACGGATGCAACGAGCAGCCCGAGCGAGAGACGCATGGGCAAGATCGTTACACAGGCTGCGGAGGCGCGAGTGGCGCCGAAATATGGCGCGGGCGCCGGGTCAGTTGGGTAGCCGACACCGGCCGACCGGCGTCTTGATCTTCGCAAGCCGGGGAGTGCGAGCGTGTCCGGCTACAGTGCGACGGAACCGTCGAGCCAGGTCATCGCGCGGCTATGGCCGGCTTCAGCTCTGGATCCGCTGCGCGCCCGCCGCATCGGCTGTGGAAATTCGATGTTCGGTTGCCGGAGCGCGGTGCTAGACAGCCGGAGTGGAAAAGACTCTGGAGTTCCCCGATCTGCTGCGGCTGATCGACGAACGGTCGACCGCGTACCGGGCCGCGGTCGCCGCCGCGCCCAACCTCGACGTGCAGGTACCGACCTGTCCCGAGTGGACGCTGTTCGACCTGGTGCAGCACCTGGGTCAGGGGCGCCGCTCGTGGGCCGCCACCGTCGCCGCAGGGCCTGCGGCCTCGGCCAAGTCCGCGGCGGTGGGCCCGGCTGCGCCTCGGGAGCGCGAGGCCCTGCTGGCCTGGTCGGCCGAGTCGACCCAGCAGCTGTTGGACGCACTGCGGGAGGCCGGACCGGATCGCGGCTGCCGGACGTGGTGGGGTAGGTCGCAGTCGCCGCAGACCTGCGGTGCCGTCGCCCGGCACCAGCTCCAGGAGATCACGGTGCACACCTACGACGCTCAGGTCACCCTGGGTACCCCGCAGCCGCTGCCGGACGAGGTGGCACTCGACGGTGTCGAGGATTTCCTCTCCACCTGCTGCGCAACGACGGCCACCTGGCCGCATGAGCCGGCTGTCGTCGATTACCACGCCACCGAGGGCCGCTCCTGGCGCCTCTGGCTCTCCGCAGCCGGCGCCCGGGCCGCCCGCCTGCCCGGCACAGTGCCCGCCACCGCGGCCGGTGCGGAGCCGGACGCGGCCGACGCCTCCGCCCGAGGCACGGCCAGTGAGCTGGTCCTGGCCTTCTACGGGCGTCTTCCGGTCGACGCCCTGAAGCTCGACGGCGACCGACGTCTCTTCGACCTGCTCATAGCCTGGGAACCGGAGTGAGGACCCGCCACCTGCTGCACCCCAGGCCGACAGGGGCACGACTGGCTCGGCACACGTGCCGGTGGGACCGGCGGACTGGTTTTCGCACCAGCAGGCCGGGTAGGTGTCGGCCATGCCCGAGGGGCACCTCATCCACCGACACGCCCGCGAGCAGCACGCCGCCCTCGCCGGTCAGCCAGTACAGCTGTCGAGCCCGCAGGGCCGGTTCGACCCGAGCCCCTACGCCGACAAGTCTCTGACGGCGGTCGAGGCGTACGGCAAGCATCTGCTCTATCACTTCATCGACGCGCCGGTGCTGCACGTGCACCTCGGCATGCGTGGGCTGTTCCTGCGGTTCGCCGACCCGACCGTGCCGCCTCGGCGCGGGACCCGGCTGCGGCTGGCCGGACCGGAGGTGGCGTACGACCTGATAGCGCCGATTCGCTGCGAGCCGCTGCCACCGGACGCGGAACGCGCCCTGCGGGCCTCGCTCGGGGTGGACCCGTTGCGCGACGACGCCGATCCGGTGGAGGCCGTCCGCCGGCTCACGGCGGCCGCCGTACCGGTGGGGACGGCGCTGCTGGACCAGAGGATCTGGGCCGGGATCGGCAACGCCTGGCGAGCCGAGCTGCTCTTCCTGGCGGAGCTCACTCCCGACGCTGTCAGCGTCGGGGATGCCAGGGCGAGGCGGTTGTGGCAGCTGGCCGTTGAGTATCTGGCGCTGGGGCGGGACGCGGGCCAGGTGGTCAGCGACCCGACCGCGCCGGACGAACGGTGGGTCTACAAGCGGGAGCGCTGCCGGCGGTGCGGCAGCCCGATACGGACCTGGCAGCTCGGTGGCCGCACCGCGTACGCCTGCCCGGTCGACCAACCGGCGGTCGCCGAGCGCTGAGCCACGAGATGAGCGCCAACGCGGAGGCTATCTCTTGGCTGCGCTGGTTGCTGCCAGGAATTCATCCACCGAAAGTGTCGCGTGCGAAATCATTTTGTACCGTTCGATCATTTCGTCGTAGGCCGCTCTGCCGCCCTGAGCGGCGGTGGCGTCGGTGAACGTCGTGACGTGGTAACCGCGTTCCATCGCGCTGCGCGCGGTCGACTCGACGCACATCGTCCCGATCATGCCGCCGATCGCCAGGTACTCGACGTTGTGCTGCCGTAGCTGGACGTCCAGGTCGGTGTTGGCCATGACGTCGATGTTCTTGTGCGGTGCGATGACCACCTCATTCGGCTGGGGCGCCAGCTCCGGGTGGAATTCCGCACCCCAGCTTCCGGCCTCGAACATCCGGTTGTCGTACATCTCCCGGTGAATGCCGGACAGATGCTTCCAGGTGGTGTAGTCGCTTTCGGTGTAGGCCATGGGGGAGAAGAAGACGGGAAATCCGTGTGCCCGCACTCCGGCGAGAAGGCGCTTGATGTTGGCGAACGTGCCGATCCGGTCGAACTCGTCCTTGAAGATCGGGTAGCTCTTGCCGTTCGCAGAGAAAATTTCGTTGACCGTGTCGATGAGAAGCAGGCCGATGCGCCCGGTCTCGTACGCGTTGGCGGACACGACGACTCCTCCCCGAAAGGGCTGGTGACCGACCTCAACGTAGCCCGCGGCTTTCCTGCTGGTGCCCTTTTTCGACAGGTCTGAGCGTCCAGCTTCACAGGCCGCCTCCTGGCCGGCCGCCATCGAGGCCGCCGTCGGGTATGACGTCGCGGTGGCGATGTGGTCGCGCCGATGATCGATTGCTCGCCATTTCCGCCGCTCCGACAAGCCATCCCGGACAAGATCAGCACGCGCGCAGTAGATCAGGTGGTGGTTTTCGGCGACGGCTTCTTGGCGAATGGCCACGGCTGGGCGCCAAACAGTTCGGTACATGCCGTGAGTAGGCCGCGCTGTGCCTCGGCCATGCGCGCGTTGGTTGGACCGGGGTCAACGCTCGGGTCATTCTTCACGAACAGGTCCCCGGCATCCTTCGTAGCCAGTGCCAGGCGCTGGCCCGCCTCCCGGACGCCGGGGTCCACCGCCTCGACGGCACGCCTTGCGATCCCCGAGTTAGAGGTGAAGCGGACGTCCTGCTCCTCGATCGCTCGGGCGACCATGGTGCAGGCCCCGGCGGCGTACTGGTCCGAGGGGGCGGTCGGGCTGGCCTCAGGGGAGCCGGGCGGCTCGGTGGGGGCGCAGGCGGAGACGAGTAGCAGCGAGAGAGCGGCGAGTTTACGGATCACCGCGAGCGGTTAGCGATCCAGCTCTCCAGGTCGGTAAGCGACGGGTGCTACAGCCGCAGCCGGATGCCTGTACTACGAGGAGCAGGGTCTGCTCAATGCCGCACGCAGCGCCGGCGGTCAGCGGCACCACCGACGCCGTCGAGCGGGTGCGGTGGATCCAGGCGCTGTACTCGGCCGGGCTGAGCAGCAAGGTGATCGTCGGGCTGCTGCCGTGCGTACGCAACGGCGTCGCGATCCCCGACATGGTCGCCCGGCTCGTGGCCGAACGGGAGCGCGCAGCGGCCCAGATCCGTGGGCTGTCCGAGACCCGCGACCGTCTGGATCAGGTCGAGCTGGTCGAGCTCAACGGCCGGGCATCGTCTTCAGCGGCGCGGGCCGGGTCATCGCCACGCTTACCCTCGAACTGGACGAGGGTGGCCGGATCGCCGCGATCCACAACATCGCCAACCCCGACAAGCTGCGCGCCGTCGCCTCCGTCCACCCTGTTCAGGCCGACCACTAGCCGTCGCTGCCCCGGAGGGCGGCGGGCGTCCGGGCCGGTGCTCAGCGGAAGCCGATCAGGAACGCCCCGAAACCGGCCAGGGTCAGCGGCAGGGCCGTGGCCAGGGCGAGGAGCCGATGGCGGTTCGTCCGGCCGGCCAGCACGATGATCAGGACGCCGAGCGCGACCCGGATCGCGGCGTGCGCCAGCGGTTCGGAGCCGTAGTCCGGGTGCCCGATCCGGCGGGCGAGGAGCGCCGCCTCGGCGAACAGCACCGCGCTTGGAAGTGCGACCCCGACGACCTGCCGCCGGCCCTGCTCTCGCGCCCACGTTCCGCCGACGCCGAAGACCACTCCGGCCAGGACGCCGAAGCACATCCAGAGGATGGACGTCGGCGCCCACAGCACGGCCAGGTCGTCGTGCTGGATGAGGGTCGCGGCGAGGTAGTAGCTGGGTACCGCGACGACCAGACCGGCGGCGGCGCCGGCCGCCGCCCACCACCAGCTGGCCCGAAGCCAGAAGGCGTAGAGGAAGGCGGCCACGGCCCACACGGCACTGGAGTTCCCCAGGTCACCGAGGAGGGGTGGCAGGTATTTGATCCACACGAAGTCGAGGAAGCCGAGCAGGACGCCGGCCGGCAATGCGGTTCGAGCCAGTCGCCCGAGGGGAGTTCGCATGGCGCCGAAGCATACTGAGTATGTGTGGCCGTCCCTCACCAGGGCAGGTGACCCGTCCTCAAGTGGTCGTGCAGCATCCGGGCAACCTGCGCCATCGTCGCCTCGCTGGCGGGTTGCGCGACCGCGGGTACGCGGGACGCGGTGAGTGCGGCGACGGCGTACGACTGTCCGTCGGCGTGGTCCACGACGCCGACCTCGTGCCGCAGGTGCAGCAAGGTGCCGGTCTTCGAGGACCAGCGTGAGGCGTCGGAGGTGAAGTCCGGTGCGAGCCGGTGCCGGAGCAGGTTGTCGCCCATCAGGGCGCGTACCCGTGCGGCGGTGTCGGGGTGGATCCCCGAGGGCCGCCAGAGCGCGTGCAGCAGGTCGACGAAGGCGCCGGCCGACCCGGTGTTGGCCCGCGTGACGTCGAGCTGGGCCACGGCGTGGCCCTGTCCCGGGGTGGCGGCGCCGATGGCGAGGGAGTGTGCCAGGTGCCCGTCGCCGGGGCCAAGCCGTTCCGCGGGCGTCTCGGTGAGTTCCCGCATGCGGTGCCGCACCGCGATGCCGCTGACGCCGAGTCGTCGCAGTTCGGTGGCGACCGCGGCGGGCGGAGTGAGGTCGAAGAGCGCGTCGGCGGCGACGTTGTCGCTGATGGAGGTGCTCAGGTAGAGCAGGTCCTCCACGGCGACCCGGGCCGGGTGGCGGAAGCGGCTCAGCCCGGCCGGCCCCGGTGTGCTGATCCGGCCGGGCGCCACGTCGACCTGCATCGCCGCATCGAGTTCCCCGCGCACGACCCGTTCCAGGACGGCCACCGCCAGCGGTACCTTCACCAGCGAGGCGACCGGGTACTCGAGATCCGCGTCGAAGCCGATCTCCGCCCCGGAGTCGAGGTCCCGGACCAGGAAGGATCCCTGCAGCCCTGCCTCGGCCAGCAGGTCGCGCGCACTGCGCACCACGGCCGTCACGGTCACGACGCGCTGCCCGTCCGCCGCAGATCGGCCGCTTCGCTGCTCGTCGCCCGGGCGCCGCGGGCCGGAGCGCCGAGAGACCGGCCGATCTCCGAGTGGAGCGGCTCCAGCTGGTCGAGGTCCTCGCGCGCTCCCGCGCTGATGTCGTACCCCCGCTCGAGGGCGGGCCCGGCGAGGGGGCACCAGTGCAGTCCGAACTCCTCGGCCTGGTGACGGGAGCAGAGCAGCAAATCGGCAGAGGTGAGGGCCTCGGCGGCGGCTTCGACCAGCGACGGCGTGACGGCCACCTGGGCCGGATGCAGCCCGACTGAGTGACCGGAACGGGCCAGCGGGTCCCGCAGGTGTGGCACGTCGTCCTCGGGCTGAATCAGAACCCGGCGACGTGTCCGCGCACCGGACCGGCCGGTGCGCAGCGTCTCGAGGAACACCGTCGACGCCGGAGAAGGGCTCTTCCCGGCCAGCCCCAGGGGCACTCGCCAGGACGCCGTCGCCGCGGGCACCGCCACGATCCCGGCGCGGACTTCGAGGGTACGACAGAGCCGGGCCCGCTCCTCCGGGCCGGCCGGCCGTAGCTCCAGGTGGATCCGCTGTCGTCGGCCGGCCGCCACCAGCGCGGCGAGCCGACGGGGAGCGCAGATGTCGGGTACGGCCATCCGCAGCGGACGTAGCTGTGCCCGCTCGGCGTCGTGCGCCATGGCGTCGGCGAGGTCGACCAGGCGCCGCGCCGTCGGCAGCATGTCCCGGCCGAACGGGGTCAACCGGACCGCCCGGGACGAACGGTCGAAGAGGCGGGCGCCGAAGTGTTCCTCCAGAGCGGCGATGCGGCGGCTGGCGACCGACTGGGGGATACCCGCCGCCGAAGCACCGGCGGTGAAGCTGCCGTGCCCGCTGACGGCCACGAATGCCCGGCAGGCCGCCACCACGTCCACCGGCCCATCCTATGGCGAAAGCGGATGGACCAGCCGGTGCCCGCCGGTCTGCGCATAGCCGGGGCCGGCTCGGGCGACGCCAAGGTCAACCGATCGCCCTGGTGCCGGCTCATGGAGCCATGCTCGCGCCCTGATCCTGCTCCTCGTGCCGGCTGGATCCCGCGTACCGAACCGTCAATGTCTCGTCGACATGCGCCGCATGGCGCGCCGGCTGACTGGTGCGCGACGGCGGGGACCGCCGGGTCGGGTGGAGTCGGCCCGCCGACGTCCGGCGTGTGCCCGGATGGTTGCCGCCGGAACCTCGTCGCCCACCGGCCGAGCCGCCAGTTCCTCCAGCTCACGCGCGTGACGAAGGGGCGACAGCAGCAGCGGAACCGGCGCGAGGGTGAGCCCGGCCCCGATGACGACGAGGGCGGCGCGGACGCCGAGCGCCTCCCCGAGTACGCCGCCGAGCAGGCCCCCGAGCGGCACCGCGCCCATGACCAGGAAACGCATGCTGGCGTTGACCCGGCACAGGAGCCGGGCGGGCACGATCGTCTGCCGGTAGGTGACCTGGGTGATCCCGTACACCACCTGGCCGATCCCGCCGCCGGCCAGCCCGGCCAGGAGGAAGACCGCGCCCCAGCCGGGGCCGGTCAGCGGGACCAGCAGGTTCGCCGGGCTGGTCACCGCCAGGGACAGCCAGATGATCCGGGCGGACCCGAAGCGGCGGGCCAGCCGGGTGGCCGTGGCGGCGCCGAGCAGCGCGGCGGCCGGGGCGGCGGAGAGCAACATGCCGGTGGTGCCGGGCGCGAAGCCCACGGTGTCGACCAGGAAGAGGACGAGCAGCGCCGTGGCGGCGGTGAAGAAGATGTTCGACAGTGCGCTGGTGGCGGCGATCGCGCGCAGCACGGGCCGGGTCAGCACGAAGTGCAGCCCCTCGCGAGCGTCCCGCACCAGTCCGGAGCGTCCGGTCCGCCGTGGCGTCGGCTCGCGGGTTCTGATGCGCGCCAGGCAAGCGGCGCTGAGCAGGAAGCTGGCCGCGTCGACCAGCAGGGTGTTCGTGGCGCCCACCAGTTGGGTGAGCCATCCGCCGAGGCCGGGACCGGCGACCTGCCCGCAGGAGCGGACCGTCTCCACGGCCGAGTTGCCCCGCAGCAGGTGCCGGCGGCCCAGCACCGTCGGCAGGTAGGACTGGTGGCCGATGTCGAACAGCACCCGCATGACGGCCATGACCGCGGCCGCCGCCGTCAGCAGCGGCAGGCTGAGCCAGGACAACGCGGCCGCCACGGTGACGGTCACCAGCGTGGCGCAGCGGACGAGGTCGGTGGCGATCAGGACCGGTCGTAGCCGTCGCCGGTCCAGCCACACCCCGGCCGGCACTCCGAGCAGCAGGAACGCGCTGTTCTGCACGGCCACGAGCACGCCCAGCTGCCACGGCGTGGCGTCCAGGAGCAGTACGGCGATCAGCGGGAAGGCGAGCGCGGTGACGTCCGTGCCCAGTTGGGTCACCGTCTGCCCGGCGACCAGGAGCCGGAAGTCCCCGGACCGCCAGGGCCCGTCCTGCCGTGGTGTGGTCATCTGTGCCCTTCGCACCAGCCGAGGAATCGGGTGCCGCGGCAGCCGGCTCACGGTGTCGGCGGCAGCCACGGGGTGCGAAAGGGCGACTCGGTGTGTCGTCCCCCCGTTGCGAGGCTAGCCGAGCGGGCGTGTCCCCGTCGCCATACCGGACTGGTTCTGATCCGGGTAGCCGGTGTCTCCCCACGCCTGCTCCCAGGCTCGGGCGACCGGGTACCGGTCCAGGAGTTCGGGCAGGGCGACTGCCGCCGCCAGGCTCACACCGGCGGCGATCACGCCGAGCGTGACCCGTAACCGTGTGCCCGCCGGCTGAATGCCCCAGGTTCGATCATGGGCGCCATGCTGGTGACTGCGGCAACGCCCGGTCGGACGCCGTCAGGAGGGGCTGGTGTCCGGCGGAGCGAGGGCCACGGTCGCGATGCGGTACAGGTGCTGCTCGGCTGTCTCCCAGTCCCAGCCGCTCTCCGTCACGAGGCTGTGCCAGCTCGCCGGTCCGAACAGTAGCCACAGCAGGTCGGCGGCTTGCCGGGTGCTCAGCGAGCTCGGCAGCTGCCCCAACTCGGCAAGGTGCTCGACGGTCTCGTGCAGTGCCGTGCGGTAGGCGTCGGTGGCCCGCCTCCAGAGCCGCTCGCCCGCCTCGTGGACCGGGAGGGCCTTGCGCACCGCCGTCAGGACCGATGCCTGGCTCTGGTTGCCGACGCGCGTGCCGTGGGCGAGGGTGCGCAGAATCGCGTCCCGGCTGTCACCTTGCCGGATCAGGTCCACGTAGTCGCGGTACCCGGACGACTGCACCGCGTCGTCGACGATCCGGTCGAGGATCTCCGCCTTGTTCCCCACGCTGGCGTACACGGTGCGGACTGCGACGCCCGCGGCGGCGGCGATGTCGGCCACCGTGATGTGCGCGTAGCCGCGCTCGGCGAAGAGCACGGTCGCGCACCGCAGCACGGCCTCACGGGTGGCCGCCGCGGCCTTGTCGCGGTGGGGAGAGACATAGCTACGTCGTTCCGGCATGCCGCGTACCGTACTCCGAATTCAGTGGTGGTAACCAGAATTGAATGCAGGTAGCATGTCGCCGAATGGTCGCGACGCCGAGCGGAGGACGACAGGGTGCAGATCGACGAGAACGCTCCCCGGGACAAGCCCGAAGTGGCGCAGATGACGGTCATCCACAAGGCGCTGCGCCGGGAGTTCCGCCTCCTGCCGGCCGCCGTGGCCGCGGTGGGCTCGGGGGACCGCCGGGCCGCCCAGCAGGTGGCGGCCCACGCCGACCTGCAGTTGCTGTTCCTGCACGCGCACCACGACAGCGAGGACCGGCTGATCTGGCCGATCCTGACCCGGCGCAGCGCCGCCACCGCCTCGATGGTCGAGCTCATGCACCGCCAGCACGAGACCGTGGATCGCCTCGTCACGCAGCTACGGGCAGCACTTCCGCCCTGGGCGCGGACGGCCGACCCGGCCGAGCGACAGCGGGTGGTGGCCCTGCTCGAGGAGTTGCACCCCGCGCTCGAGGAGCACCTGGATCTGGAGGAGGCCGAGGTGCTGCCACTGATCCAGGAACATCTCACGGTCGCCGAGTGGAACGCCACCGTCCAGGACGCCGCCACGCACCTGCCGAAGAACCCGAAGGCGGGGCTGCTGTTGGCCGGGGTGGTGCTGGAGGACGCCACCGCCGCCGAACAGCGGTGGTTCCTGCACGAACTTCCTCCGCCGGCGCGGCTGATGTGGGGCCTGCTCGGCCACCGCCTCTACCGCCGCCACGTACGGCGGACCCGAGCCGCCGCCGCATGAGGCGACCGCCCGCACGGCTCCGCACCCTCCACCGAAGCGGCTTGCTTCGGTACGAACGCCGCAACGTCCCGCATTCCCCCTCAGTTCGAAGGACACCGATCGTGACCGGCAAGATGGCCGACGTCCGTGACATGTACGTCATCCACACACTCCTGCGGCGAGAGTTCCGGCTCCTGCCGCCACTGGTCCGCAGCGTGGCCGACGGCGACCGCACCCGGTCCCAGCTGCTCGGTGAGCACATCCAGCTCATGTCCGACCTCCTGCACGCTCACCACGAGGGCGAAGACGACCTGCTGTGGCCGAAGCTGCTCGAGCGGGGCGCCACGGAGGTGCTTCCCGCCGTGCGGGCCATGGAGGGCCAACACGAGCGGCTGGACGAGATCAACGAGCAGGTGACGAGCAACCTGGCGACGTGGCGACGTACCGCCGCCGACGACCAGCGAAACGCCCTGGCCGACGCCCTGGACCGACTCCTACCGGTGCTGGTCGAGCACACCGCGATGGAGGAGGAACACATCCTGCCGCTCGCGGCGAAGTACGTCACCGCCCAGGAGTGGCAGCTGCTGGGTCAGCACACCCTCGGCACCGTCGACAAGAAGAAGCTTCCGGTGATCTTCGGGATGTCGATGTACGAGGCCGACCCGGAGGTGATCAAGGTGATCCTCGCCGACGTGCCACTGGTGCCCCGGCTGCTGCTGCCCATCCTCGGTCCCCGCGCGTACGCCGGTTACGCGAAGCGCATCCATGGCACTGCCGCCCCGGCCCGCGCCGTGCCTGCCTGAATCACCAGACGCCGGACGGGGCGCACACCGCCCGCAACGTTTCGGCGCGACCACGATCGGCTCCGGGACGGCGCCCGCCGACCCGGAGCCGACGGGGGCGGCACCGTCGCTGCGCCGCGCTCGCGCCGCCGACGTACTCCAGATCCCCGGCCTGGTGGATGGGCTTTTCGCCCCGACGGATGTCACGGTGATCGCCGGAGAACCGGCCGGGCGTACGCACTGACCCGGTAGACCCCGACGAGCCGCCGGTCGTGAGCGTTTGCGCTGGAGAACCTCAACCCGGCCGGTGTGGCGCCGCTGATGTGCGCGGGCATCACCGGGTGGGAACCGCTGCGCCGCCGGCAGGTCGGCTCCGGCTTACGGGTCGGTCTTCAGCACGTCGCCGGCGAAGGCGGCAGATCCGCGAGGCGTCGCGGACGGATATTGACGGGCTGCACGATTCGTGATGTGCTGACCACCGTACGTAAACGACAACCGTCATCGTTTTCGTTAGGAGGACCATGTCCCTCACCGTCCCGCCCGCCCTGCTCGAAGCCGCCGAACGCGGACCTGTGGATGACGCCGAGTTCGTCTCCTGCATCCGCGAGTCGCTGCCCTACGCCTGGCAGACCATCAGCCGCGTCGTCGACGACCTGGACGCCTCCACTGGGGACTTCGCCGACAACGTCGTCCCGCCGCCGACCGAGACCGAGCGAGGGCAACTGCTGCGGGCGCTGGCCAGCGACGCCATCAGGGGCGGCCTTGAGCGGCACTTCGGGGTGAAGCTGGCGTTCCAGAACTGCCACCGGGTGGCCGCCTTCCGCCCGGCCGCGGTGGACTCGGACTCCTACCGCCGGTTCATCTCGGTACGCGGCCAGCTGCTCAACCAGTCGCCCGAGCTGCGTGACTGCTGATTCGTCCACCCGGGGGCGGCTGATGGGCGTCGACGCCCATCTGTTCCTGCTCGCCGCCCAGCACCCGGGCGTCCCTGACGCCCGGGTGCTGGCGGACGCCCATGCCTACGGATTGGCGGCCGAGCGGGCCGGTTACCGCGGGGTGTGGATGGCCGAGCACCATTTCATCTCCTACGGGTTGTGCCCGTCGGCGATCGCCTTCGCCGGTCACCTGCTCGGGGCTACTCGCCGGATCACCGTCGGCACCGCTGCCTGCATTCTCTCCAACCGGCACCCCGTCGCACTGGCGGAAGAAGCCGTTCTGCTCGACGAGCTGTCGGGCGGGCGCTTCCACCTGGGCGTGGCGCGTGGCGGGCCATGGGTGGACCTCGAGGTCTTCGGCACCGGCCTGGACCGCTTCGCGACCGGCTTCGCCGAATCGGTCGACCTGCTCGACGCCTGGCTGTCCGGCGCCGACACCGTCGCCGGGCGCGGCCGGTTTCCGTTTCGCCCGGTGCAGGTCAAGCCCCGCCCCCGCCGACGCGTTCCGGTGTGGATCGCGGCGACGTCACCGGCGACGGTCGACCTGGCCGCCGCCCGTGGTGTGCCCCTGCTGCTCGGCATGCAGGCCACGTGGGCGGAGAAGGCAGAGCTGCTCGACCGGTACGCCGTTGTCGCGGCCCAGCACGGCCACGATCCGGCGGCCGTCCGGCACGCCAGCACCCACCTGATCCACGTCGA
The DNA here is from genome assembly GCF_051386295.1 of Micromonospora sp. URMC 105. NCBI lineage: Bacteria > Bacillati > Actinomycetota > Actinomycetes > Micromonosporales > Micromonosporaceae > Micromonospora > Micromonospora sp. URMC 105. The sequence continues at coordinate 34,848 of NZ_JBPQTL010000003.1, forward strand.
GGACAGCGACGCCGCGGCCGAGGCGGTGATCCGGTCGGCCCTGCCCAGGCTCCTCGCTCGTACCGACGACTACGTCCGTAACGACGGCAGCCGCGGCCACCGTTCCCATCATCAGTACGTGGAGCATCTGCTGGCCCATCAGCCCGTGGGTGCCGTGGCGCGCTGCCGGGAGCGGCTCGACCGGGCGGCCGAACTGCCCGGCGTGGGTCACCTGCTCCTCATGGTCGAAGGGGCCGGTGGGCGGGCCGCGACCCTGGCCACCATCGCCAGGGTCGCCGACGAGGTGCTCGGCCTGCCGCCGGCGGAGTGAGTCCGCCCCAGACGAGCCGGCAGGCCGGTCGCAGGCCGTCGAGCCAGATCCGACACGTGGCACGCGCTTCCCCTCATTTGCACCGGCCGCCGCCGGTACGACCACTACACTCACGACAGTGGAAACCGTTTCCAATTAGGCGCTGATGGAGCAACCCATGAAGATCGCGTTCGTCGGCAAGGGCGGCAGCGGCAAGACCACACTGGCGGCCTTGTTCACCCGCCACCTCGCCGGCCTCGGCCGGCCGGTGCTGGCTGTCGACGCGGACATCAACCAGCACCTCGCGGTGGCGCTCGGCGCCACGGCCGAGGCGGCGGCGCGCCTCCCACCGCTGGGCGACGTCCTGCCGCAGATGAAGGAATACCTGCGCGGCGACAACCCCCGTATCCGCTCGGCTGCGGAGATGGTCAAAACCACCCCGCCGGGCGCCGGTTCGCGTCTGCTCAGGGTGGTGGAGGAGAACCCGGTCTACGCCGCCTGCCTGCGGGAGATCGGCGGCGTGCGCCTCGCGGTGACCGGGGCGTTCAGCGAGCAGGACCTGGGGGTGGCCTGCTACCACTCCAAGGTCGGCGCGGTGGAACTGCTCCTCAACCACCTGGTCGACGGGCCCGAGGAGTACGTCGTGGTCGACATGACCGCCGGTGCGGACTCTTTCGCCTCCGGACTGTTCACCCGCTTCGACCGAACCTTCCTGGTCTGCGAGCCGACGCTACGCAGCGTCGGCGTCTACCGCCAGTACGCCGGCTACGCCCGCGACTACGGCGTGGCGCTCTCGGTCGTCGGCAACAAGATCGAGGACGCGTCGGACGTGGACTTCCTTCGCGAGCACGCGGGCCCGGACCTGCTCGCCTGGGTGAGCCGCTCGCCGTACGTGCGGCGGGCCGAACGCGGTGCCATCGGCCCTCTCGACGACCTCGAGGCCGCCAACCGGGCCGTGCTGGCGCAGCTCACCGCCGCGGCCGACGCCAGCGTGCAGGACTGGGAGCTGTTCACCCGGCACGCACACGAGTTCCACCGGCGCAACGCGGCGGCGTGGGCCAACGAACGGGTCGGAGCCGACCTCACCGCCCAGATCGACCCGGACTTCCGGATGGGACCGGCGGCGCTGGCCCACCCGGCGCGCGCGCTCGGATGAGCCGCCGAAGGGCGATGGTCGTTCGGCGTACCTCGCTCGACCGGCGCCCGATCAGCGGGTGCACTTCGCGCAGGTGCCAAAGATGCGTGGCGAGCTGGTCCGCCCACCGCTGCACGGCGGCTCCGGCCACCTCCACGGTGCGTCCGCAGTTGCGGCAGCCGAGGCCTGACGACAGCACCGACGGACAGGAAGGGAGCCGCTGTGACGGCAGCAGAGCGCACCTCCACGACCGGTGACGAGTCCGCCGGGCCGCCTCAGTCGGCCGTCGAGGCGCAGCTCGGCTCGTCGTCGCCGCCCCCTCCTGGTCGGGCGCCCGAGATGCGGGCGGGGATCGCCGAGCGGATCGGATCCGTCGAGGTGCTGGCCGCGCTGCTGGTCCTGCTGATCGTGCTGCGCGAACAGGTGGCCGGCTTGCTCTCCGCGCCGGCCCTGGCGACCTGGACGACGGTCTTCGTCTCCGTGATGGTGCAGGCCGTGCCCTTCCTGGTCTTCGGCGTCACGCTCTCGGCCGTCATCGCCGTCTACGTACCCCCGTCGTTCTGGGCCCGCGCCCTGCCCCGTCACCCCGCCCTCGCCGTGCCCGTGGCGAGCGCCGCCGGCGTCGTGCTTCCCGGCTGCGAGTGCGGTGCCGTACCGATCGCCGGTTCCCTGATCCGCCGGGGCGTCACCCCTGCCGCCGCGCTGGCGTTCCTGCTCGCCGCGCCGGCGGTCAACCCGATCGTGCTCACCGCCACCGCGGTCGCCTTTCCCGGCAACCCCGAGATGGTCCTCGGGCGCGCCGTGGCCGGCCTGGCCGTCGCCGTCGTGATGGGCTGGCTCTGGCTGCGGCTGGGCCGCGCCGACTGGCTCCGGCTCCCGCACCGGCCCGACCTGGACGGACTCCGGCGGGGTCAGGCGTTCTGGTCCGCCGTGCGTCACGACCTGGTCCACGCCGGCGGTTTCCTCGTCGTCGGCGCGATGGCCGCGGCCGGCATCAACGTCCTGGTGCCGGAGCGGTGGCTGCAGACCCTCGCCGATCAGCCGGTGCTCTCGGTGCTCGCCCTGGCCGCCCTCGCCGTGCTGCTGTCCATCTGCTCCGAGGCCGACGCCTTCGTCGCCGCGTCGCTGTCGCAGTTCTCCCTCACCTCTCGACTGGCCTTCCTGGTGGTGGGCCCCATGGTGGACCTCAAGCTCATCTCGATGCAGGCCGGGATCTTCGGCCGCCGCTTCGCCGTCCGCTTCGCGCCGGCGACCTTCGCGGTCGCGGTCGTGTTCGCCGTCATCGTCGGAATGGTGCTGCTGTGAACCGTCAAGCTCAGGCCTGCGTCATGATCCTCTTCGGCGGCGCGGTCCTGCGGGCCAGCGTCACCGACCTCTACCTGCGTTACGTCAAGGAAGGACTGCGGCCCTTCCTCATCGCCGCCAGCCTGCTACTGATCATCACCGCCGTGATGACCCTCTGGTACGAGCTGCGGCCTGCCGCTACCGCAGTGGCGGACACACCGGCCGAATCGGGTCGAGCCGGCACCGCCCAGCACGACGGGCAGGTCGGGTCGTGCACGCCGACCGTACGCCCGCACCACGACCACGGGCACCACGAGCCGTGGGTCGCCTGGCTGCTGATCCTTCCCGCCCTCGGGCTCCTGCTGGTCACCCCGCCCGCCCTCGGCGCGTACGCCGCCGGCCAGGCCGGTACCGCGTTGAGCACCCGGCAGGAATCCGACTACCCGCCGCTGCCCGACGGAGATCCCGCGACAACCACTCTCTTCGACTACGCGGCCCGGGCGCTGTTCGACAACGGTCGGTCGATCGGCGATCGTCGAGTCCAGCTCACCGGCTTCATCGCCCCCGGCCCCGACGGACAACCCATCCTCGCCCGCATGATCCTGTCGTGCTGCGCCGCCGACGGGCGGCCCGTCAAACTCGGAATGGCCGGCGAGGTTCCCACCGGTCTCGGCAACGACACGTGGGTGCAGGTCACCGGCCGATACACCGACCGGCTCGGGCGTGACCCCGTCAACGACGAGGAAATCCCGTACATCCACGTCGAGTCGTGGCAACAGGTCCCGGCCCCGGCCAACCCCTACGAGTAGCCCGGCCGGAACGACACGCGCCCGCCCCGTCCGGCTTGGAGCGACGGTCAGAGGTGACGGTAGCGGGCCCGGCGGGTCTGGAGGCGGTCCGCAGGGTCGGCGTCGAGCAGGGCGGCCAGTTCGTGCTCCAGCACCGCCCCCAGCCGGTCGAGGAACGCCGCGGGCTCGTCGGCGGCGTCGGGTTGCTCGGCCACGATCCGGTCCACGATGCCCCTCGCCCGCAGGTCCTGCGCGCGGATGCCCTGCGCGGCGGCGACCTGCGGCGCCCGCTCGACGGTGCGATGGAGGATCGCCGACGCGCCCTCCGGCGGCAGCGGCGAGAGCCAGCCGTGCGCCGCGGCGATGACGCGGTCGGCCGGCAGCAGAGCCAGGGCGGCGCCGCCACTGCCCTGACCCAGCAACACGCACAGGGTCGGCACCGGCAGGGTGACGAGATCGGCAAGGCAGTTGGCGATCTCACCGGCCAGGCCACCCTCCTCGGCCTGTGGGGAGAGCGCGGCGCCCGGTGTGTCGACGACGGTGACGACGGGCAGGCCCAACTCGGCGGCGAGCTTGAATCCTCGCCGGACGGCCCGCAGGCCGGCGGGATCGGGCGGGGCGTCGCGCCGGTCGTGCCCGACGACCACGGCGGGGGCATCCCCGAAGCGGGCCAGCGCCACGATCACGCCGGCTCCGGTCTCGCCGCTCTGCGTGCCGTGCAACGGCACGACGTCGCGGCCGGCGTGCCTGAGCAGCCGGCGGATTCCGGGACGGTCCGCCCGGCGGGATCGCCGGACGGCGTCCCAGGCGGTGCGATCGCCGGGCGGGTCTTCCACCGGGACCGGCGTACGGGGGACACGGCGCGGCGCGCTGAGAGTGGACAGCGCTCGTTCGGCCAGCGGCGCCACCTGCTCCGGCGCGACGACCGCGTCGATCAGACCGTGTTTGTGGAGGTTCTCGGCGACCTGCACGCCGGCCGGGAACGGCGAGCCGGTCAGCGCCTCGTACACCTTCGGCCCGAGGAAGCCGATCAGCGCGCCCGGCTCGGCGACGGTCAGGTGCCCGAGGGACCCCCACGACGCGTACACGCCGCCGGTCGTCGGGTGCCGCAGATATACGAGGTACGGCAGTCCCGCGGCCTTGTGCGCGGTGATCGCCTGGCTGATCTTCACCATCTGCAGGAACGCGATCGAGCCCTCCTGCATCCGGGTGCCGCCGCTCGCCGGCGCGGCGAGCAACGGAATCCGCTCGGTGGTCGCCCGCTCGACGGCCCGGGTGAGCCGCTCGGCCGCCGCGACGCCGATCGAGCCGCCGAGAAATGCGAACTCGCCGGCGATGACGGCGACCCGCCGTCCGCCGATCCGGCCCGCGCCGGTGATGACCGCCTCGTCGAGGCCGGTGGTTCGGCGCGCGGCGGCCAGGGCAGCCGCATAGTCGGCGTCGAGCGGGGCCGGATCGGCAACCGGCTCGTCCCAGGACATCCAGCTTCCGGAGTCGATGACCAGGTCGACCAGGTCCTGAGCTGATCTCCTCACACCCGGTCGACCTTCCCGTACGGGCAGCGCAGCGTCGCGCGGAGTGCGTGTGAGGCGGTGCCGTCAACCTGGTCGCCAGCCATGATCACACCATAGCCGTCGCGGGGCCCCGGCGACGGAGAGAGCAGGAGCCCTCGCGTCATCCGACCAGCTCGGCGATCTGGCGCAGCTGCCGCGGGCCGCCCGACACCAGCAGGGTGGTGATCACGCTCTCGCGCCACCGCTGCAGCTCGTCCTTGATCTTCGCGGCCGACCCGATCAGCGCGATGTCCTCCACCAGCGCGGTCGGCACGGCGGCGATGGCCTCCTGCTTGTTGCCCGCCAGGTACGCCTCGGTGATGAGGTCACACTCTCGCTCGTATCCGAGGCGGGCGATGACGTCCCGGTGGAAGTTGGCCGACTTGGCACCCATGCCGCCGACGTACAGCGCGACGAACGGCCGGATCCGGTCGGCCGCGCGCTCCACGTCGTCGTCTACGACGATCGGCACCGTCGCGGCGATCTCGAACTCGTCCGGGCCGCGGCGGGAGCCCGGTCGGGCGAAGCCCTCGGCCAGTGCGGCCCGGTAGAAGCCGTCCGCCTTGGGGGAGAAGAACAGCGGCAGCCAGCCGTCGGCGATCTCGGCGGCCAGCGCCACGTTCTTCGGCCCCTCGGCGGCGAGGAAGATGGGGATGTCGGTGCGCAGCGGGTGGACGGTGGACTTCAGCGGCTTACCCAGGCCGGTGCCGCCGGGGTGCGGCAGCTGGTAGAAGTCGCCGTCGTACTCCACCGGGCCGCTGCGGGCTAGGACGGCGCGGATGATGTCGATGTACTCCCGAGTGCGGGCCAGCGGCCGGGGGTACGGCTGGCCGTACCAGCCCTCCACGACCTGCGGGCCGGAGGCGCCGAGCCCGAGGATGAACCGACCGCCGGACAGGTGGTCGAGGGTGAGCGCCGCCATCGCGGCGGCGGTCGGCGTGCGGGCCGAGATCTGCATGATGTTGGTGCCCAGCCGCACGCGGGAGGTGCCGGCGCCCCACCAGGCGAGCGGGGTCAGGCAGTCCGACCCGTACGCCTCGGCGGCCCAGACCGAGTCGAAGCCGAGGCGGTCGGCCTCCGCGATGGCCTCCGCGACGCCCGCGGGCGGGCCGGAGGACCAGTAGCCGGTGGTGTATCCGAGTTTCATCGCGGGACCTTCCGTCTCACGGGGCGATGCCGTCGGCGGCGAGACCGGCGACGACCGCCTCGCTCAAGGTGGTGACGGCGGACAGGGGGCGGACCATGACCGTGAACTCCTCGATCAGACCGTCGTCGCCGAGCTGGAGCAGGTCGAGGCCGTGGATCTGCTTGCCGCGCACGGTCGCGCGGAAGATGAGGATGTGCGACTCGACCGGCCGGCCCGCCGGGCCGATCTCGGCCTCGCCGGCCAGCTGCCCGACGTACCGGAAATCCTCGAACGTGCGGAGGAGCACGCGGAGCAGCCCGTGGACGGCCGGCGCCCCCTCGAACGGCGTGAACTTCACCGGGCTGAAGAAGCGGACGTCCGGGCTGAACATCCCGTCGAAGGCGTCCAGGTCCCGGGCCTCGACGGCGGCACGGAACCGCTCGACGATCGTCACGGCGGCCTCCCTTATAGTCAACAATAGGAGTAGTCATATCACTGACTATGCAACGAGGGAAGTGGGAGGTGCGGCCGATGGCGCTGCGCCACGCGGTGCTGGCGGCACTGCTCGACGGCGAGTACAGCGGGTACCAGCTGGCCAAGGCTTTCGATGTGTCGCTGTCCAACTTCTGGTACGCAGTGCCGCAGCAGCTCTACGCCGAGCTGGCCAAGCTGGAGCGCGAGGGGCTGATCGCCGGCCGGCAGGTCATCCAGCGAGACCGGCCCAACAAGCGACTGTTCACGGTCACCGACGCCGGCCTCGCGGAGCTGGCCGCGTTCGCCGCGACGCCGTCGAAGCCGTCGGCCATCCGGGAGGATCTGCTCGTCATGGTCCAGGCCGTCGACCGGCTGGACCCGGCCCCGGTCATCGCTCAGCTCGAGGAGCGTGCGGTCACGGCGGCGGCGAAGGTGGAGATCTTCGACCGGATGCTCCAGCGGCTGCGTGGCGACCTGGACGAGGAGACGTTCCTGCGCGAGGGCGACCGCATCGGGCCGTACCTGACGTGTCTGCGCGGCCGCCGGTTCGAGCAGGAGAACCGCGAGTGGTGCGAGCAGGTCGCGGCGCTGCTGCGCGCCCGGGCGCCGCTGCCGAGCTGACCCCCGGCTGTCAGTGCTGTCGGCGCAGGGTGGGGCGCTACGAACAAGGTGACCACGGCGGCGCCCGGTACGGGGTGGGCGGCGGATCGGGCCGCCCACCCCAGGCACCGGGTCAGTAGCGACGCAGAATGCGCTTGTCCGCGTCCAGGCCGCGGTCCAGCCTGATCACGATGAACTCGTTGTTGTCCGGCTGCCCAGCGGTGCGGCCCGCGGAGAACGGGAAGTTGTTGTCGTTGACGACAGCGAGCGTGCGGTCGTCGAGAATCACCACGTCCTCGATCGTCTGGAACGGGAACGTGAAGGTGCCACCGAACCCGCCGACATGCCGCGGGTCGGCGATGTTCATCAGGTCGGCTACCAGGGTCTTGTCGAGGCGGCCGTCCCGATCCCGGTCGCGCTTGTCGGCGAGATAGATCCGCTTGACCTTCGCCGTGGGGCCCTGGCCGTTGTCCCGCTCGATGATCAGGAAACGGTCGCGGTCGACCATGATCGCGTCACCGATCGCGTGCCCGGGAGCGTCCAGCGCATAGGTCCAGCGCCGACCGGTGTACGCGTTCGTCTCGACGTCGAACTCGTTGAGCCGCAGGGTGCCCGCCGGGTCGCCGACGACCGTGCCCTCCAGCAGCGGGTAGAGCGTGCCACCGTCGGGCGACTGGGCCATCCCCTCGAAGCCCTTGCTGCCGGCGAGGTTGGCCGGGGTCGTACCGCGGGTCGGGTTCTCGGGAGCGAAGACCCCCGGCAGCGGCACCGGCGCCTGCAGCAGCCGGCCCGCCCGGTCGAAGTGCAGCAGGTACGGGCCGAATTCATCACCGATCCAGTACGTGCCGTCGGCCGTCCGGGTGATCGACTCGACGTCGAAGTCGGCGCCGGTCAGCACGCGGTCGGCGCGGGTGAGCGGGAACGGCACCTTGCCGTACGGGTCGGTCAGGTTGATGCCACCGACCACGTCGACGGCGCCGATGGCGAAGTCGGGCGCGACCCGCTGGACACGCAGCAGGAAATCGGCACTGTTGGCCCTGTTGCCGAAGCCGTTGTCGGACAGGACGTCGAAGGTGCCGTCCGGGTTGCGGAGGATGCCGCTGAACCCCTGGATCGGTTGGTCGGCGAACGGCGGGGTGATGCCGTTGACGGGGGCTGCGCCGAGCGCCGAGCCGGACGGCTCACTGCCGGGAACGAAGGTCGTTGCCGGCAGTGCGGCGAACTTCAGCAACTCGGCCCGGTCCCACGTGCTCCGCTCGGCTGCGGACGCGGCGCCCGGCAGCGTCAGGGTCAGGGCGGCCACCGCCGCACCCAGGCCCACCCGCTTGCTTCTTGCCATCGATCCTCATTTCTTCGCGTATGACCAGGTGTTTCTCGGTCGTGATCCGAAGGCAAGGTAGAGCGACGCGGTGAATTCGGATTAACCGGCAGGGGATGCGCGTCCAAATCGTGCGGTGACGGCCTGGTTCGGGGGGTTACCTGCGGCGGTGTGAGGTCGATCGCCCGTGGGAAGGCCCGGGCGAGCCCGAGATGTTGTCCGAGGCGTGCCGGATACGGATGTGGTGGTTGTCGGGGCCGGGCAGGCGGGGCTGGCCGGTGCGTACCACTTGCGCTCCTCCGGTCTTGACTTCGCTGTCCTGGACGCCGACGCGGCGCCCGGCGGGGCGTGGCAGCACCGGTGGCCCACGCTGCGCATGGCGACCGTGCACGGCATCTTCGACCTGCCCGGAATGCGCTTCATGCCTCCGCCGCCGGATGAACCGGCCGCCGAGGCGGTGCCGGCCTATTTCGCGGCCTACGAAAGTGAATTCGGCATCGACGTGCAGCGGCCGGTCGCCGTCACGGCCGTGCGGAACGCCGGTGACGGAGGACTTCTCATCGAAACCGACAAGGGCACCTGGGCCACCCGGGCATTGATCAACGCGACGGGAACGTGGACGAGGCCCTTCGTGCCGTACTACCCGGGACAGGAAACGTTCCACGGGCGGCAGCTGCACACCGCCCACTACCGGGGACCGGCGGAATTCGCCGGGAAACGGGTGGTCGTCGTCGGGGGCGGAACGTCGGCCGTGCAGCTCCTGGTCGAGATCGCCGACGTCGCGGCGACGACCACCTGGGTCACCCGCCGCCCGCCGGTGTTTCGGGACGGGCCGTTCACGCCGGCGTACGGACGCGAGGTGGTCGCCAAGGTGGAGGCACGCGTACGCGCCGGCCTGCCCCCGGGAAGCATCGCCAGCGCGACCGAGCTGGCGTGGACACCACAGTTGCGCGAAGCTCGGGAACGCGGCCTTCTGCGACGCGAGCCGATGTTCGACCGGATCGTCCCCGACGGCGTCCAATGGCGCGACGGCACGTCACAGCACGTCGACGTCATCCTCTGGTGCACCGGCTTCCGGCCGGCGCTCGACCATTTGGCCCCGCTGCGGCTGCGCGGGCCCCGCGGCGGTATCGTCGTGGACGGCACCCGGGTGGTCGCCGATCCCCGGATCCACCTGGTCGGCTACGGGCCGTCTGCGAGCACGGTCGGCGCGAACCGAGCCGGGCGGGCAGCGGTCCGCGAGCTGCGCGCGCTTCTGGCGGCGCCCGCCCCCGCCTGACCGGGCGGCGACGGTGGATCCGTCTGTGGTCAGGTTCGGCATCCGCCGAGGCGCCGCAGGGTCGCCGCGGCGTGACCTGCTCGGCTTGCACCTGTCTACCGACTGACCATGCGGGGTCGGTGCTCTTCTTCACGCGTTGGCAGGAACGCTCACGCGAGTCGGCGAAGCCTTCGCGGTCCGGGTCGGCTTGGCCGGGCGCCTACGGAGCGCCCATTCGACCACGGCAAGGTTGATCACCCAGCCCGCGAGCATCAGCAGCGCCCGGCCGAGCCCACCCGGTTGACCGACCAGCAGTATCCAGGGCAGATGGGTCAGGACCTGAGTACCCGCCCCGAGGCCGATCGCGTAGCCGCGGGCCATCCAGGCGCGGTGACCAGCGATGTCCCGACGCCGGACGGCGGCGAAGCCGAGGACGATACAGCCCACCATGGCCGAGCCGAATACGAGCCGGAAGCCGGTCAGGAGCGCGATGTCGCTGGCAGGGCGGGGATAGAACAGCGTCATCCACAGGCCCGACAGCGCCGCGGCGAGCCCGAGGGGGATCAGCAGCCGCCCGGCCATGCGGTGCCACCCGGGTCTGCGCCGGCGGAAGCCGCGGGCGAACTGGAGCGCGCCCAGCAGGCAGTAGAGGCTGGCGCCGACGATGTGCACCAGCACGGGTACCGGCGAGGCGACAAAGCGAGCGTTGTCCGGCGTGACCGTCGCACCACCGGTGAGCTCCGCGAACCTGGCGGCGCCGGCGACCACCGGAACGGCGCTGAGCATGATCAGCCCTACGGGCACCAGCCACTTTCGGGCAGAGGGGGTCACCACGAGTCCCTTCTTCATTCCGGCCATCGACAGGTCGGCCGGTTGGACACCACATTCAGGTGTACGGCGTACACCTGGCGATTAGAGTAGGGTGTACGTCGTACACCGTCAAGGGCAGGGTGTCGGTCCGCGCCTGTCCGAAAGGAAGGCGGTCGAGATGACCCAGCAGGTGGACGAGGCGCGCCGGGCCCCCCTCAACCGGGACCGCGTGCTGCGCGCCGCCGTCGCGCTCGCCGACGCCGCCGGGATCGAGTCGCTCAGCATGCGCAACCTCGCTCAGGAGCTGGGTGTGGTGCCGATGGCGCTCTACAAGCACGTGGCCAACAAGGAACAGCTCCTGGACGGGATGGTCGATGTCGTCGTCGGCGAGATCGATCCCCCGGTCCCCGGCACCGACTGGAAGGCCGGGATCCGCCGGCGCATCCTCTCGGCCCGAAAAGTTCTGCTGCAGCACCCCTGGGCGTCGCGCGTCATCGAGTCCCGTCCCCAGCCCACCCCGGTCGTGCTGGACTACCTGAACTCGATCGTCGGGATGTTCCGGGCCGGCGGTCTCTCCGTCGACCTCACCCACCATGTGATGCACGCTCTGGGAAGCCGCGTGTGGGGATTCACCCAGGAACTCTTTCCCGCCTCACCGCTACCCGCCGATCCGGAGAAGCAGAAAGCCGCGTTCCACGAGATGGCCGGCAGGTATCCCCACATCGCGGAGATAGCCATGGCCGCCGCCCACGACGACGCGTCGGTCGTCGGCCACGGCTGCGACGACCAGTTCGAGTTCGAGTTCGCGGTCGACCTGCTGCTCGACGGGTTCGAAAGGCTCCACCAGCAGGGGTGGACATCCGCCAACCGGTCCTGACGCGACGACAGCGCCTGGTCTTTGTACTGCAAATGATCAACGGTCAGGGGACAGTCGTCCGGGCATGCCGCTGTCCGCGCCTTGGGTCCGGCCGGCCACTGCGCTGTCGTGCCGACAAGCGGCTGCCCGTATGGCATCTGGCACCATGGCCCCGTGCGGCGATCTCCGACCGAGCCACCGGCCTCCGTGCTGGCGGGCACCGACGTGGCGCTCGTGGGCCTGTTCTCGGCGAAGGACACCCCCCGTCATTGAGTGCCGCCCATGCCGCCGTCCGGGAGTTCAGTGGGGATACGCGCGGGGGATGCGTGCGGTGCGGAGTTCGTCGCGGAACGCTTGGATGCGGGTGATGACCTGTCGCCTGCCGATGGTGTTCTCGATGCGGTCGAGGTACAGGCAGCGGGCGGCGAGTTTGTCGAGGTCGACGGTGAAGTAGATCGCCATCAGCGGGTTGACGAACAGGTCGCCGCCGCCGGTGCGCCGGGTGAACCGGACGTCTCCGAACGCGCCGCTGGTGGCAGCGGCGATCTGTCCCTGGACGATGCTCGGCCGGTCCGGGGTGGCGGCCTGGGCGTCGGCGACGGCGTCGCGGTACAGCGCCGCCTCCCGGCTGGAGCCGGGGATGGACAGGGCGCCGAGGTAGCCGCCGTCGCGGTCGAGTGCGGCGAGGTTCTCCAGCACCTCGACGTGGTTGACGCCGTCGTAGGCGTCGATGCCGAAGCCGAGACTGGTCACCAGCTTGACCGGCACGTCCAGCGCGGCCACGGCGGCCAGGCTGGTGATGTCCTCCACCGGGGTGCCGAGATCGCTCTCGTCGCCGCGCAGCAGGACATCGGTGCCGCCGTCGACCAGCACCACCGCGTCGATGTCCAGTTGTTCGACCAGGTGCCGGTACGCCGCCCGTAACGGCTGGACGCCGAGCGGCGGAAAGGCGTACACGGTCGACGGCAGCTCCTGAGCCGCCAGCCACCGGGCGAGTGTCCGTTCGGGGAAGTACCAGTCCGGGCTGGTGGTGTCCGGCTGCACCGCCGCGACGTGCTCCGCCACCCACGCGTCCTGGTCGATCAGTTCGAGTTCGGAGAAGGAGAGGCTGGCCAGGTGCACCTGTGCGCCGCCGCGCCACAGGGCGAACGCCAAGGGCAGGCCGGCGTACAGGTCGAAACCTCCGCCAGCTCCGGCGATGAGGATGCTCCGCGCCGGAGCCAGCGCGGCGAACAGCGGCGGAACGGCCAACGAGAACGCACCGGGCTCGGCCGGCAGGGCAACACGGTTCGTCACCGCTCCATGATCAGCCACGCGCTGCCGTCCAAGCCACCGTGGCGGCCGCAGTCGGCTACCGGATTTCCGGTGGTCGTTGTGGATCCTCGCCTTTCGAGCGAGCTGCTTCGAATGTGGTGGGCATTGTCGTCGCCGGACCAGGATTTCTTCGGCTTGCCTGAACAGGTCACCGACGAGGTGCTTCCACGCTCGTTGACCAGCATGAGTTCCCGCTCGGTCAGGTTTGTCGCCGTCAGCGCAGGGCATGAGCGTCGATGCCGGCTCCGCACCCGATCGTGATGGCCGGTGCTCCGTGCGCAGCGCGCGATCAGTGGATGTCGATACGACGTCCAATTGGGGATTCCCAACTCGAAAGATGACAGATATGGGCGAGTGACGACGGCGGACGAAGGGGGAGTGGTGAGCAGTCGTGCGGGCAACCTGGGCGTGGTTGCCTCGTGCGTGCTGTTCGCCGGCGCTTCGGCGGTGATGGTGCCGGTGACCCTCGGTCTCGGTTGGGACGAGGTGGTCTACGTCAGCCAGCATGAGCCACACGGCCCGGCCGCGTTCATGAGCGCCCCGCGCGCGGACGGCGTGACCCTGCTGGTGTGGCCGGTCGCCTCGTGGCTGGATTCCATCGTCGCACTGCGGCTGTTTCTCCTGACGACGGCAGCGGCGTCGCTCGGTCTGGCGTTCTGGGTGTGGAACCGCCTGCTGCCCCACTCGGGCGTCGCCTCGGTGGCGGCAGGGTTGTACGCGAGCCTGTGGATAGCCCTCTTCTACGCGAGTGCGGCGATGCCCAACCACTACACGGCGATGGCGGCGGTCGCGGCCGTCGGGTCGTACCTGATCGCCGCCTCCGGCCGCGCCGGACCCGGTGGGTACCTCGCGCTGGCGGTGTCCCTCGCGGCGGCCGCCCTGATGCGCCCGGCGGACGCCTTCTGGCTCGGGCTCCCGCTCCTCGCGGCCAGCCTCGCGGTACGGCGGTTCCGGCGGTGGCCGCTCGCCGCGGCGTCGGTCGCGGGCCTCGCCGCCGGCGGTGTGCCCTGGATCGTGGAGGCCGAATCGCGCTTCGGTGGGCTCGCCGAACGCCTCCGGCAGGCCAGCGCCGTGCAGGGTGGAACGACGCCCAGGTTCGCCCTCTGGCAGGTGCTGAGCACGCTCGACGGGCCCATCCTGTGCCGGCCCTGCGACAGCCCGTTACGGTGGCCGGCGGCGCTGTGGTGGGTGGCCGTCGCCGTGCTGGTGGTGATCGGCCTGCGGGCTGCGCGCCGTGCGGGTGCGGCACCGGCGGTGTGGCTGGTGTTGGCGGTGAGCGCCTCGATGGCCTTTCCCTATGTGTTCCTGATCGGCTACTCGGCGCCCCGGTTCCTGCTGCCCAGCTACGCGCTCGCAGTCGTGCCCGCCGCGTACGGGCTGCTCGTGCTCCTGCGGGCCGCACCGGCTCACCGACGCGTGCTGGTCTCCGCCGCCGTGGTGGTGGCACTCGCCGGTCACGTCGCCATCCAGGTCGTGATCCTTCGACACGTGGTGTCCGAGCAGGCGCGCGGACGCGACCACTGGGCCCGCGTCGCCCGCACGCTGCATTCCCACGGAGTGCGGCCGCCCTGCGTCGTCTCTGGACACGAGGCCATCCCCGTCGCCTACTACGCCGGCTGCCGGGCCCTCGAGGACCAGGGGAACAACCGCAACGCCACCAGCGAAGAGCTGCAGCGCACCGCCGCCACGACGTCCTTCGCCTACCTGAGCAGGAACGGCGCTCCACCCGGGTGGGCCCGGCACTGGCAGCGCGTCCCGGTGCAGCAGCAGGCGAGCCCGCACGGTGTGGCGCTGTACCTGCCGCCCCGGTGACGCGTACGTCCGGACGTGAGCCGTCGAAGACCTCGGCGGCGCGCCGCCGGCGCAGGCGGGCCGGGCGGCCCTGAGCTGCCGGCCGGAGCCGGCCTGCGGACGAACCGTCAGCCGCCGGGAAGGCTCTGCGCCCGGCTGGGTCCGCACCTCCCGCTGACGGTGATCTTCGAGTGTCGGTGCCGGATGGCACAATCCCGCTCACTGCCCGGCGGGAGGAGATCAACATGGGCTGGCTGGCGGCCGGTGCCGACTACGAAGTAACCCTGGAGCGCGGCAAGGTGATCGCGCGCAACAGTCAGGGCAGATTGCTCAAGAGCCTGCCGAAGGCATTGCGTGAAGCTGACGTGGTTGTCGGCCTCCGGCAGCTCTCCGAGTGGTTGAAGCGGCACGAGGTCTCCTGCCGGCGTGAGGTCGAGCAGTGGATGGTCCGCTCGCTGCCGGTGCCGACCACGGTGATCTCCGAGGTGTGGGCCGACGAGGCGTGGCGGACGTCCTTGCGTGACCTGGTCGTGGTGCCGGTCGACGACGCCGGGCGGTGGGACACCGACCGCGCGGGGTTGCTGCGTGACGCGGACCCCGAGAAGGGCCTCGGTGTGGTGGACCTGGATGGCGAGAGCGGCCGGCTCACCGCCGCGCAGGTGGTGCTGCCGCACCCGGTTCTCCTGCCTGATCTGGCGGATCTGCGGGAGTTCGCCGCGGACCTGGGTGTGCGGCAGGAGACGTTGCAGCTGTTCCGGGAGGTGTGGGCGCGGCCGGAGTCCGAGGACGAACGGCGGCGGGAGGTCGCCCGGTACGCCGGGGGCCGCTTCAAGGAGTTGCGGCACGTGCAGGCGCGGGCGACGTCGGCGGGTTACCGCGTGCAGGGCGGCGCCGCGTCGGTGCGGGTGTGGGAGGACGCCACGCCGGTCGTCGCGTCGGTGTGGATCGGCGAAGGCGACCCGCTGTACGAGACCGAGACCGGACCGCTGTATTTCACCGATCCGGTCGGGGAGACGGTGGCCTTGACGGCGGTCGGGCCGGTGGCGTGGTCGGAAGGTATGCGGATGGCGGCGGCCCTGTACGCCGGCCGGGTTGTCGACGAGGACGGTGGGCAGGCATGAGCGAGGCGTTGCTGGAGGCGGGGGCGATCCTGCCGAGCAGTGAGGTGCAGGCGGGACGCGACGTGGTGACCGCCCGCCACTACACCCATCCGGCGCTCACCGGCCGTACCGTGGTCCGTCTGGCCGGGGCGACCCTGGGCCAGGCCGAGGACCTGTCGCTGGAGTTCCTCGGTTTCAGCCGGACCGCCGAGCCCACCCCGGTGGGCACCGCCCGGCGGCGGTCGCTCGGGTTCCCGGCCTGGGCGCTGGTGAACGACCCGGCGAACGGCCGGCACGCACTGGCACTGGTCAAGGACATGGCCCGCCTTGCCCGGACCGCGGCCTCCAAACCAGGCAACGCCCGCGAGGGCTACCAGCAACTGGCCGTCCGGCTCGGGGCGGCGGCGCCGCATTTCCTGCCGACGTTCTGGGAGCAGGCCGGGCGGGGGTTCCTCGCCGCCGACAACCCGCGCATGGCCGGCGGATGCTTCACCGAGGCCCGCCGCGCCGAACAGGTGCATGGGCTCGTCGTGGATGAGGAACGGCTGCGGGAGGTGCATCTGGAGTTCGCCTTCGCCGGTGCGTTGACGGCGAAGATGCTGACCGAGTACTCCCGCGCGGTAGCGGCTCGCCGGCCGGCGTCCGAGGCGTACGAGTTCGTCCGGACCCTTGCCGTCCGTCGCGTCGCTGGTGGGCTGCCCCCGTACGCGGGAATGGCGGAGGACCTGCGCCGGCTGGCGAAGGCCGCCGATGTGGATGTCGAGGAGCAGGCCGAGGCGGTGATCCGGCAGCTGCTGGCGTTCCCCGCCATGACCCGCTCGAACGAGGCGGTGTGGAAGGCGTACCGCAAACCCCTGGTGCGGCTGGCCCAGCGGGATCCGGCGGTGCGGGCGCGACTGGTGGAGATCCTCCCCGAGCCACCGGGCTGGTCCACGGAGATCACCGATTTCTGGCTGGAGCTGCTGGACGCGGCCGGCGCACTCGACCTGCTACGCGACGGCGAGGCCTCGGTGTCGGCGGCGCGTTGGCTGGAGCGGCTGATCAGGCTGCGGGAGCGACGCAGCCGCCGCCGCTGTGAGCGGCTCCTCCGCGTGGTGGAGACGCTCACCCCGCGGCTGCGGGCCGAGGGCCGCCCACTGCGGTTGTGGAGCGACTTCGCCCATCGGGCGGACCTGGACGTGCTCGACGTGTGCCTGGCCGGCGGTGTGCCGGTGGTGGTCGACACCGACAGCGGCAGGTTCAACGTGTCCCCCTGGGTGCAGGACGACGCTCCCGGCCGGCGTGACCTCCGTGCCGTGGCCGCCGACCCGAGCTGCCGGGTGCTGCTGGCACGTGGGGCCGCCGACGCTCTGTCGGAGCTGCACGACAGGCACGGATCGGGGCCGCTGCCGGCGCGGATGGTCACGGAGACGCTGGGTGCGGCCGGCCTGCGGGAGGTGCTGTCCGAACTGCTCGCCGAACGCGCCGTCCGGGTGCCGGAGGGCACCCTGCTCGGCTTGGACGAAGCGCTGTCCCAGCTCACGCCCGTGTGGTCGCCCGCCGGTGTCGCGCTGGCACCGGAGGCGTTCACCGCCCTGGCGAGGGTCGACGTGCCGGCGGTGCTCGCCCGGTCGTTGCGGGCCGGCCTGGTCGCGGAGCTGTCCTGGCCGGCGTACGAGCAGGTCGCCGGGGACAAACTCGGCCGACGATCCGGCGTCGGCTGGCCGCAGCTGGTGGTGCACGACAACCGGACCGCGCACGTCGTCGACGTCGGCGCCCCGACGACCGAGCACGTCTTCCGGTATCCGCCACCGGACAGCCCGCACGCACGCAACTCCTACTCCGACACCACCTGCCGGTTGATCGGCGGGCAGCTCCTGGTCACCTGGTACGGCACCAGCGGCCGGATGGTCGGCTACTGGTCCGCCGACCCGGACCTGCTGGTCGAGACCGAACAACCGACGGATCATGCGCTGTGGGGCCGCCGTTCGCTGCCGCTGCCACTGCCTGACGGTGCGGTGACCACGGGCGGTCGTCCCTGGCACGCCGGTGACACCCGCAGCCCGGGCGCGACCTACCCCATCGCCAGTGACGGCGTGTCGTTCTGGCGGTCCGAGCAGCCGACCGATCCGACGGCGCGTGAGCGGCCCTGGCGCGAGTACGACCCGGCGACGGGCGAAGGCGGCCGCCGCAGCCTGCCCGCCTTTTTCGCCGCCGACCTGCCGCCCGGCGCCACCCTCCTCGCCCACCTGTGCGAGTTGCGACCGGCGCCGGCACAGTTCGCCTCGTCACCGCTGGGCTGGCGCGACGGGCTGGTCGGGTGGCGGTTGAGCCGCCTGCCGGACGGCACGCAGGTGGGGGAGGGGATCGACGGCCGGCGGGTGTCCTGGCATCCGCGCACGGTCCGGACCAGCCGCAACTCGTTCCACGGCGATGCGCTGATGGCCGGTCTCCGGCTACCGGGCAGCGACGTGGTGCTTCCGGTGACCGGGCGGCCCCATCACCGCTCTGAACTGCAGCTCACGGTGTGGAGCGCCGACGGCCGCGAGCCGGTGGACCGGTGCAGCGCCTCCCGGCACCTTCCGCCGCTGGCCTGGTGGCACGCCCTGCAGCCGCGCGACGGGCAGGGCTCGGCCCGGTTGCGGCGGCTCGACCTGGCCGACGCGTCCCGGCTGATGGCGATCGACGACTCCGTCACGAAGTCCACCGAGATCAACGCGGTCGCGCTGGCCATCGTCACCGAGGTGCTGACGGAGGTGACCGACCCCGTGCTGCGCACCGCCGTCGCGGAGAAGGTGGTGCGCGCGGTACGGCTGCGCCGGCGGCTGGAAGGGCTGCCACAGCTGGTGGCGACCGAACCGGTCGAGGAGGCCAGCGTCGACACCGTCGCCGATGAGCAGCTGCCCATCGCCTGGTCGGGGCTGCTGCCGGCGGAAAGGTTCACCTACTACTCCGGCAGCCCGCACACCCGGCGGGAGATCCTCCGGCAGGTCACCGCGGTCGCCGACCTCCTCACGGCCGGCACGGTCGAGGACGTACCGCAGGTCAGCCCGACGTGGGTGGAAGCCCTCGGCGGACTCGGCGCCCTGGCCGTGCGCGCCGCCGCACCGGTCACCGGTGAGCCCGAGCGGTCCGCGCTGACGCAGTTGCTGTCCACCATGGCCGGCACCGTCCTGTCCGACCCGGCGCGGTCCGTACGGGTGCTCGACGTGACCTGGGACGAGGCACCTCCGGAAGGCCACCGGACCGTTCAGCGCGACGCCGGTCAGGTCACGGTGCTGCTGCCGGAGCGCGGCCACACCTGGTACGGCGCGCACCGCAAGCAGTGGGGGCGCACGGCCGTGCAACTGTCCCCGGACGGGCGGTTCGCCCCGCCGTCCGGCGCCACCGTCGAGGCGGAAACCGTCGCGGCGGGCTGGCGCGGCGCAGATCGCATCAAGGCGTTCTGCCGGCTGCTCGCCGAGCAGGGTCCGGCGCCCTGGCGCCCGGAACGCGTCGACGAACTGGTGCAGCGCACCGGCATGACGCGGGCGGAGGCCGCCCTGCTGCTGGCCGGTCTTCCCGGCCTCGACGACTGGCAGGCGAACTTCCTCACCGCCGAACAGCGGCGCATCCTCGGGGTCAACACCACGCAGGCACGCACCGCCCGCGACGCGTTGAAGTCCCTGTCGTACGGGCAGCGCATCGCGCTGGTGAACGCGGCGATGCCGCAGGACCCGGCCGATCTGTGGCGGCGGGGTCCGGACGTCGACGGCCTCGCAACCGCGTGGCTGGCACTGCGCGGCGCCCGCGTCGTCATCAGCGATCAACTGCTCGCCGACGCCACCCGCATCCTGCCCACCAACCGGGCGGCCGACATCCTGCAGACAATCGCCGACCCGGTACCGGGAGGTTGGCTGACCACCGACGGCGAAAGCCGCCCCGGCGACTGGGGCCACCTGGACACCACCGCCACCAGCGGAACCTCGTTCGACGGCAACCACCTGTACGGATGCACGGTGGCGCTGCTGTGGCTGGCCTACCAGCTGCCCTGGGGCGACCCGATGCGCGACGCTCTGCCACGGGCTCTGGAGCTGCTGCGGCAGCGGCTGCGCAACCCGCGGCTGCTGATCGGCGCCGGGCGACACGAGATCGACGAGCCGCCCCAGGTGGGGCCGGCGCTGGTGGCCGGGCACGCCTTCCGGGACACGGTCGTGCACCACCTCGCCCCGGCCCGCCTCACCGGACCCCACGACCCGGCGATCAAGTTCATCCCCGGGCCGGTCGCGGACGCGCTGCGGATCGTCCTCGCACCGGACATCGATGCCGTGCTGTCCACCCCCGACGACGCCCACGGTGATCACCGCGACCCGCGGGTCAGCGCACCCGAGCTGGTCGACGCCGTCGCCGCCCACACCCGCCTCGACCGGGATCCGGCCGGCTACTACCTGCAGCTGCTCGCCCTGCCCGACCCCGCCGACGTCAACGTGCGGACCTGGAACGACTGGAAGCCGGTCACCCTCAAGCGGGCCCAGGCGGCTCTCCTCGACGCCGGGCTGGTGGTGGCGGGCAAGCGGGAACGTGCCGGCCGGGGTGTCTTCCTGCCCGGCGGCTGGCTCGCGGCGAAGACCCCCAACCCGCCCATGGAGAGCTGGAAGCAGCCGCTGTACCTGTCCCTCGACGGCCTTACCCTCGTCGACCGCGCCACGCCGCAGCTGTTCCGTGCCGCGTGGGATCGCGTGGCCGCCGGCGACAACCCCCGCTACCTCGACCTGCAGGAGAAGGCGTGAACGCCCGTCAGATCGACCCGCCGGAGCACCTGTACGCCGACGAACTGGCGTTCCTGGCCGCCGCCGACCCCGGTCCCCGCCCGCCCGGGTGGCGGCTGACCCCCCATGCCGTGGTCACCTTCATCGCCGGCTCCGCCGGCCGCCCCGTGCCGGGTCCCGACAACCGTCAGGTCACCATCGCCCCGAAGTTCGTGGGGGAGCGGGCACTGGTCGAGCGCTGTGTGGTGACCCTCGCCGGTGAACGGGGCCTGCTGCTCGTCGGCGAACCGGGCACCGCCAAGTCGATGCTGTCCGAGCTTCTCGCCGCCGCGATCTGCGGCACCAGCGCCCTGGCCGTGCAGGGCACCGCCGGCACCACCGAGGAACAGCTGCGCTACGGCTGGAACTACGCGCTCCTGCTGGCCAAGGGGCCGTCCCGGGAGGCGCTGATGCCCTCCCCGGTGCTCACCGCGATGACCACCGGCGCCGTGGCCCGGGTCGAGGAGATCACCCGCTGCCTGCCCGAGGTGCAGGACGCGCTGGTGTCGATCCTGTCCGACCGGCGGTTGGTCCTGCCCGAGCTCGCCGACGACCCCGTCGCCTACGCCGCGCCCGGCTTCTGCGTCATCGCCACGGCGAACCTGCGCGACCGGGGCGTGTCGGAGATGTCCGCCGCGCTGAAACGTCGGTTCAACTTCGAGGTGGTGCCGCCGATCGGCGACTTCGACGCCGAGGTCGCCCTGGTGACCCGCCAGGCCCGCGCCACCGTGGAACGGGTCGGCGCCGCGTACACGGTGGACGAGGCGGTGCTGGAGACACTGGTGACCGCCTTCCGGGACCTGCGCACCGGCAGGACCGTCGAGGGCTGGGAGGTGGAACGCCCCTCGTCGGTCATGAGCACCGCCGAGGCGGTCGCCGTCGCCGCGTCGATCGGCCTGTCCACCGCGTACCTGCCCGGCCCGGACCCGCTGTCGCTGCTGCCCGGGCATCTGGTCGGCGTCGTGCGCAAGGACGACCCGGCCGACCACGCGCGACTGCTGGCGTACTGGGACGGCGCCCTGCGCCGTCGGGCCGAAGCCGGCGGCCGGATGTGGCGGCAGCTGTGGGAACAGCGCGATGTCCTGCGTGACTGACGACAGCACGGCGGAGGATCCGCGCGCCGCCGTCGCGGGTCTCACCGACACCGGCCGCATCTCCCTGATCGGAGTGCGGCACCACTCGCCGGTACTCGCCGCCGCGATCCCCGCGCTGCTGGACGCGGCCGCCCCGGAGGCGGTGCTGGTCGAGTTGCCCGCCGACATGCAGCCGTGGCTGACCTGGCTGGCGCACCCCGACACCCGGGCCCCGGTCGCGCTCGCCGCCGCCGGTGGTGACGAGGGGGGTCCGCTCGCCTTCTACCCGTTCGCCGACTTCTCCCCGGAGCTGGCCGCGCTGCGGTGGGCGCAACGCCGAGGCGTGCCGGCCCACTGCTGCGATCTGCCGCTGACCGACCCGGCCTGGCAGGAACGCCCGGCCGTCGGTCAGCGGGCGAGCGGCTACGCCGACACCGTGCGAGCCGCCCTGACCGGCCGCACCGGTGACGACCTGTGGGACCGCTGGGTCGAGGCAGCGGCCCCCGGCTCACCGCCCGAGGCGATCCGCCGGTCGGCGCTGGCCGTCGGCTGGGCGCTGCGCACCGACGCCGCCGCCGGCGGCATCGGCGCCCTCGACCGCCGGCGGGAGTCGTGGATGCGGCAGCGCATCGCGGAAACCCCCGGCCGCCTCGCCGTCGTCGTCGGCGCCTTCCACGCACCCGCACTGACCACACCAGGTCACCCGTCGCCCGCCACGCCACCGCACCCCAATGCGGAGGCGCCGCGGCGAGCCCCGATCATCTCGCTGGTGCCGTACTCGTTCGACCTGCTCGACGAGAGATCCGGCTATCCCGCCGGGATCCGCGATCCTCGCTGGCAGCAGGCTGTCCACGAGGCTCGCGCTGATCCCACAGCCCTGTCGGCCCGCCTGCGCGGCTTCGCCGTCGAGGTCACCCGGCACCTGCGGGAGCAGGGACACCCCACGGGACCGGCGGAGGCCGCCGAGATCACCCGGCTCGCCCACGATCTGGCCCGACTGCGGAACCTGCCCGCCGCCGGACGCGGTGAACTCGTCGAAGCGTTGCAGACCGTCCTCGCCCAAGGCGAGCCGGTCGGCCGCGGCCGAGCGGTCGCCGCCGCCATGCAGCACGTCCTGATCGGACAGCACGGCGGTCACCCCTGCCCCGACACACCCGTCTGCGGACTGACGCCGGCGACCACGGCCCTGCTGCGGCAGCTACGCCTGCCCGGCCCCGGCGACCCGCCCCGCACCGTCCGCCTCGATCCGTTGCGCACCCCGCTCGACCGGCGACGAGAGGCCGCCCTGCAGCAACTGCGAGCCTGCCAGGTGCCCTACGCCGAGCCCGCCGACGCCACCACGGACGACACCCTCACCACCCGATGGCGGCTGCACTGGCAACCCGGCACCGACGCCGCCCTCGCCGCCGCCGGCCCCCACGGCGTCACCCTCGCGCAAGCCGCCGCCGGCATGCTGAACACCCGGCGCCGCCGGGAAATCGCCGACGGCGGCCCCACCGCCGCACAAGCTGTCACCGGGCTGGCCCGCGCCGCCGCCTGCGGCCTACCCGACGCCGTCGACGTCCGCCTCGCCGACCTGCACACCGCCGTGACCGGCACCGCCACCCTCGCCGAACTCGCCACCGCCAGCCACCTGCTCCAACGGCTGCGACGCGGGCACATCCCCGCCACCCCGTCGCCGCCGGCCGGTCTCGACGAGCACCTGGCACACCTGCACGCCGCAGCGGTCCGCGCCGTCGACGGGCTCGCCGGATCCACCGATCCCGACGACGCCCGAGCCCTGCTCGACCTCGTCCGGCACGCCGACGCCGACGGCCACCTGCTGCGGCTCGGCCACGCCGTCGACCGCCTCGCCCGCCACGGATCACCGCTGATGCGCGGCGCGGCCCACGCCGTGCAGGTGCTGCTCGGCCTCGCCGACCCCGACGCGTTCGGCGCGGCCCTGGCGTCCTGGACCGAGATGCCCGCCGCCGAATGCACCGACCGGCTCCGCGGGGCGCTCAGCGTCGCCGGCGCCCTGCTCGATGCCGGCGGGGACAGCTTGGCCCCGCTGCTGGACACCATCGACGGCTGGGACGACGACCACTTCATCCGTCGACTGCCGGCGCTGCGCGGCGGCTTCGACGCGTTGAGCCCCGCCGACCGGGACCGGCTGCTGGACACCGTCCGGCAACGCATCGGTGACGTCGACCCGACGGTGACCGTCCCACCGGCCCTGCTCGCCGAGTGGGTCGCCGTCGACCGGTCCGGCCGGCACGCCCTCACCGCCCTCGGACTGCACGCGGGCGATGGCGAGCCCACCGCCCAGCTCCCGGCCGCGCCACCGCTGCCGGCCGAACCCCGCCCGGCGACCCGACCGCAGACGGTCCCCGCCGCGCAGCGCTGGCGGCTGCTGCTCGGCCGCCGCCCCGACGACCTGCCACCGCACGCCCGCCGGCTCGCCACCGCCCTCGACGAGCTGTACGGCACCGGCAGGGGAGAAGGGTCCCACACCGCCGCCGGACCTGGCGGCGGACGACAACCCGCATACCCGCAGGTGCGTGAGTGGGCCGACGACCTCGAAGCGCTGTTCGGCACGGCAGTACGCGACGAGGTGCTCGCCCGCGCCGCCGAGCGCGGCCGCGCCGACGCCCTGCTCGCCATCGCGCCCGAAGGCGTCCGCCCCTCGGTGGAGCTGCTGCACACCGTCCTGGCGCTGGCCGGCGGCCTGCCCGAGGCGCGGCTGCACCGGCTGCGCCCTCTCGTCGCCCGGCTCGTCGCCGAGCTGACCGCACAACTGGCCCGACAGATCCGACCCGCGTTGACCGGGCTCACCACACCGCGACGCACCCGCCGACCCACGGGGCGCCTCGACCTGGGCGCCACCGTCCGCGCCAACCTGCACACCGCACACATCGACTCCCACGGGGCGGCGCAGCTCCGCCCCGAACGGTTCGTCTTCCGCAGCCACGGTCGACGCAGCGTCGACTGGCAGGTCATCCTCCTCGTCGACGTCTCCGGGTCGATGGAACCGTCCACGATCTGGGCGGCGCTGACCGCGTCCGTCCTCGCCGGCGTGACGACCCTACGAACCCACTTCGTCACCTTCTCCACCGACGTCGTCGACCTGACCGACCGGGTCGTCGACCCGCTCAGTCTGCTGCTGGAGATCAGCGTCGGCGGCGGCACCCACATCGCCGCCGCCCTGCGCTACGCCCGGCAGATCGTCACCACTCCCAGCCGCAGCATGGTCGTGCTGGTCAGTGACTTCGAAGAGGGACACCCCATCGGCGGGCTGCTGGCCGCAGTCCGGGCGCTCGCCGACGACGGCGTCACCCTGCTCGGCTGCGCCAGCCTCGACGATCGGGGCCAACCCCGCTACAGCACCGCCGTCGCCGGGCAGCTCGTGGCCGCCGGGATGCCCGTCGCCGCCCTGAATCCCACCGAACTCGCCCGCTGGATCGGAGAACAGGTCCGATGAGCCTGCCCGCCGTCGCACCACACGTCGCCGCCGACGCCGTCGCCACCCTCCCCACCCGGTTGCGGTCCAAGCTCGACCAGGCCCTCGAGAAGCAGTCGACCTGGACCGTCACCACGTCCGCCGACGGCGCGACGATCGCCATCGACGACCAGGTCACCGTCACCCTCACCACGCCGGTCGACGCCGCCGACCGTGCCGCCTGCACCTGCCTGCTCGCACCGCGCTGCCTGCACCGCGCCGCAGTGCTCAGCGCCGCACCCGTCCTGTCCACGCACCCGCACCAGCCGGCCGCAACCGGACCGGACCCGGCCACCGCCCGAACCCTGGTGAGCACCGAAGCCGACCCGCCCGATCCCGCCGACCCGACCACCACGGCTGATGAGGTCGCCGCCGCCACCCAGGTACGCGCCGTCGTTGCCGGGATCCTCGAACACGGCGTGGCGGGCGCCGGCGCGGTGACCCAGGCAGATCTGCTCCGGGCCGTCCACCAGGCCCGCGCCATCGGACTGCCCCGACTGGCGACGGCCGCGATCAAAGTGGTCGAACAACTCCGCACCGCCCGCCGTAACGCCCCCGGATTCCGGCTGGCCGACCTCACCGGCGATCTGCGCGAGGTGCTGACCGTCTGCCACCTGCTGATCCACCGCATCGGTGACCCGCACGCCGCCCGGGGCACGAGCCGGCGCGGCTACCACCCGGTCGGCGATCTGCACCTGTACGGGCTGTGCACCGAGCCGCTGCGCACCACCACCGGCCACGTCGGCGCGATCAGCTACCTCACCGGCGGCGATGCGACCATCTGGAGCCTGGCGCAGGCACGCCCGGGCGACGGCGACGAAGCCCGCCACGCCGCTCACACCAGCGTCGACCTCGGCGACGTCACGCTCAGCCACCGGGAACTGGGCCGTGCAGGACTCATCGCCGTCAACGCGCATGCCTCCGCCGATCGCCGGCTCAGCCACGGCCGGGCAGTGCAGGCCGTACGCACCACAGGCCGAAGCTGGTACGAGGAACCAGCCGACCGCCTCTGGCGGCAACCGGTCCCCGAACAGGCCGGCCGCTGGCTGAACGCCCTGAACCTCGCCCCCGGCGATCGCCCCGCCGGCCACGACCTCGCCTTCCTCGACGGTGTCCTCGCCGCCGACCGGCGAGGTCTGCTCCTGCAGACAGCGCAGCTGCCGGGGCCGGTCGCCGTCCTCGCCCCGCACGACGACCCGTCGCTGCCGTTCGTCACCAACCTGCGCCTGCTCGCCGCCCACGCCACCGGCATGGCGGTACGGATGATCGGACGCTTCCACGGACCTCGCCAGGTCCACGGTCTCGCCGTCGCCGCGGACTGGCTGCCGGACCGCTTCGGCGGACACGTCGACCTCGGCATCGACCGGCTGCAGCGCGCCGACCTGCCCGGCACCGCAACCACGGAACCTCCGGACAGCGAGCCGCCTCAACCGCCGCTGCACCTGCTCGCCCACCATCTGCAACGAGTCGTCGCCGGTGGCCGTACCGCCCTGGTGCCGGACGTCGACCGGGACGCGCAGGCGCTGCTGGACGCCCACCTGCCGACCGCCGCGTCCGTGCTGCGGGAGCTGCAGCGCGCGGGCCACCGGCGTACCCGCGACGCGTTCGGCCGCTTGAACCAGCAGGACTCGATCGCGCTGGCGGTGGCCTGGCTGACCGCTGTGGCGTATCAGCATGCTGCGGTTACAGCCGCAACAGCAGGATCATGGCAGGGTCCAGCTTGAACGTCTCCCGGGGCGACGACGCGCAGATAGGCGCCAGGCCGGTTCTCCCGGGTGAACGTCTTCAGCCACTGTGGCTCAGCCATCCTGGCCTGGAAGGTGGCGCACGGAATACGCCCGAACGTCGGCTGTAGCACGAGGCTGTCGCCGATGAGCCACGTCTCGCCGATGACCGCGCCGTTCACGTCGACGCCCACCGTGGTCAGGTTCTCGCCGAAGACGCCGCCGGGCAGCACCCGGTCAAGTCGGGCCTCCCACCAGTCGTAGTCCTCCCGGGCGTACGCGTACACGGCCTGGTCGTCACCGCCGTGATGCTCGATGTCGAAGATCTGGTCACCCACCAGACCACTGTGCAGCCCGGTGGTCTTCGGTCCGGGAGCGCGGACCGTCACGGGCCCGTCGACCGGCTGCTTGTTGATGCCGGTGATGCCTACCCGCTTCGCGGTGCTGGGCTCCGGCACGGCCAGGTTGACTGAGAGGATCCTGCCCATGGGCTGCAACCTATCGGCTGTCAGCAGCCGCCGCACCGCCCTGTCTGGACCGCGCCGGACAGGTACTCCGCACGTCGCTGCGGTGTGAACTTCTCAATCGCGTACCGCAGCATGACCCGTGGCATGGCTCGGTAATGTCGGGCCAGGAACTCCTCCGCCGCCGCCCGGTCGCGGTTGCCCACCTCGCGCAGCATCCAGCCCACCGCCTTGTGCACGAGGTCGTGTGGGTCGCGCAGGAGCCGTTCACTGAGCCGGAAGGTCCACTGGAAGTCTCCGGCTCTGATGAACGCGAACGTCGCCATGATGGCGATCCGCCGGTCCCACACCAGGGCCGACCCGGCCAGCCGATCCAGTACGCTCCGGTCCCGGTCGATCAGCCAGGGGCCGACGATGTACGGCGCGGACGAGTCCACCAGGTCCCAGTTGTCGATGCGGTCGGTGTTGGCCAGGACGATGCTGAAGATCCGGCCTCGCTCCTCTTCGTCTCCCTTGGTGAACTTGCGCACCAGGACGAAGAGCGAGGTCAGCCTCTCCTCGTGCACACCGCTGGTCAGCAGCTTCGACGTCTCGGCGAGGGACAGCTCCCGCCAGTACCGGCCGGCCACCCTGCGCTGTTCCGGCACGGACACGCCGATAACCTGGTCGCCCTCGCCGTACCCGCCTGGAACCATCTGCAGGAACCGGCTCATCTGCTCGGCCCGACGCGGGTCGGCGAGGCCGGCGAGTTCGTGACGGATGTCGGCGGCCGTGGCCATGACGTGCAACCTACCGTGACCACCACAAGGGGTGGGCGGCTACCGCCGTGAGCCGGGTGGTCGCGTCTGCGCGAGCAGCACGGCGACGATGATCGCGATGACGCCGACGATCTGGACGGTGGCGAGCTTCTGGCGCAAGAACAGGTAGCCGAGGAGGGTCGCGACGATCGGGCTGCCCAGGGCGAGGAAGGAGACCGCCAGTGCGGGCAGGCGCTCGATCCCGCGGAACCACAGCGCGTAGCTGAGAACGGCGCCGAACGAGGTGAGGTAGGCGAACCCGAGCAGGTTGGTCCCGGTGAGAGCGGCCGGCAGCCCTTCGAGGATCAGCGTGAACGGCAGGGACACCAGTCCGCCGGCGATCAGTTGCCATGCGGTGAAAGGCAGCAGTCCCACCCGGTCCGGGCGTCCCCACCGCTTGGTCAGCGTGATGCCGACGGCCATGCAGGCCGCCCCGGCGAGCGCTGCAACCACACCCACGGTGCTCAGAGCCCCGGTCCGCCTGATCACCAGCATCGCGACACCGGCGGCGCCCAGCAGACAGGCCACCACGTGCGTGCCCCGGATCTTGTCACCGATGAGCAGCGCCGACAGGATCAGGACGATCATCGGCTGCACGGCCATGACCATCGCCGCGATGCCGCCGGGCAGACGGTAGGCCGCGACGAAGAGCAGGACGTTGAACGCGCCGATGTTGAGCGTGCCGAGCACCAACGACCGCCACCACCACGGCCCGGTCGGCAGCAGGCACGTGAGGGCCAGCAGGACCAGGCCCCCGGGAAGCGCCCGGACGGTGGTGGCCAGCAGTGGCCGGTCCGGTGGCAACCATTCGGTCGTCACCAGGTACGTGCTTCCCCAGATCGCCGGCGCGAGCGCCGTGACGCCTGCGGTGAGGAGGTGATGGCCGCCCCTCATACCGCCCCGCCTTTCGTGCCGAGAGTTCGGGCGCCGCCCTCGGGCGCCGTGCAGGCGCTCACGATCGATCTGCTGCTAGTCGAAGCGGGCATCGCGGTCGCGAGTCCGC
Source organism: Micromonospora sp. URMC 105 (assembly GCF_051386295.1). Lineage (NCBI taxonomy): Bacteria > Bacillati > Actinomycetota > Actinomycetes > Micromonosporales > Micromonosporaceae > Micromonospora > Micromonospora sp. URMC 105. The sequence continues at coordinate 63,849 of NZ_JBPQTL010000003.1, forward strand.
TTGAGCTCGAAGAAGCCGTCGGTGCCGGTCAGGGCGAGGACGCCGTCCCAGAGCCGGCCGGCGGCCTCGCCGCGCGGTGCCGGAGACATCACCGGCCCGAAGAACGCGATGCGTTCGCCGCTGGGCCCGGGAACGTGGATGACCGGAGTGCCGACCTCCGAGCCGACCGGGTCCATCCCGGCGTGATGACTCTCCCGCAGCGCCCGGTCATGCTGGGTCGAGTCCGCCGCGCCGGCGAGCTCCGCCGGCAGGTCGACGTCGGCGAGCGAGGCGAGAATCATGTCCTGGCCCAGGCCCGCCCTGTGGTGATGAATCCGGGTGGCCATCGCGATGTAGAGCGCCCGCAGCGCCTCGGGGCCGTGCTGCTGTTCGGCGGCGATGCAGACACGCACCGCCCCCCAGCCCTCGACCATCGCCGTGCGGTACTTCTCCGGCACCTCACGGCCCTCGTTGAGCACCGAGAGGCTCATCACGTGGAAACGTGTCGCGACGGGTCGGACCTGTTCGACCTCGAACAGCCAGCGGGAGGCGATCCAGGCCCAGGGGCAGCGGGGATCGACCCAGATGTCGGCAACGGTCCTGGCCGGCCTTTCCTGGGCAGCGATGGTCATGGTGGGGCGTCCTTTCGGGTGAGGTGGGTCGCCGTCGGCTGCACGCGGTCATCGACGCCGAGATCACGCGAAGACCGGTCGACGCGGCTCCGGCCGGACCACGGCTGTGCCGTCCCGGTCGTGTCCTGAGCATCACCCGGAATGGATCGATGAGTCCAACACATGTTTGTCACGCCATCGATCGCCGACCAAGATGGATCGATGGAGCTCCAGCAGATGCGCTACGTCATCGCCGTCGCCGAGACGAACAGCTTCACCCGGGCTGCCGAGCGGTGCCTGGTGGTCCAGTCCGCGCTCAGCCACCAGATCGCGCGCCTGGAACGGGAACTGGGCGCGAGGCTCTTCGAGCGCACCAGCCGGCGGGTCCGGCTGACCCCGGCCGGCACCGCCTTCCTGCCCGCCGCCCGTCAGTGCCTGGACGCTGCGGAGCGCGCGGCCGCCGAAGTCGCCGCGGCCGTTGGTGAGGTGCGTGGGCGCCTGGCGGTCGGCCTGATCCCCACCGTTGCCGCGGTCGACCTCCCCGGCGTCCTGCGCGACTTCCGCCAGCGGTATCCGTCCGTACGCATCAACCTTCGCGTCGGCGCGAGCGAGGACCTCGTCGAGCAGGTCAAGCAGGGCAGCGTCGAGGTGGCCTTCCTCGGCCTGCCCACCACGGCCCGGCCCGAGGGCGTCAACGCCCGTGAACTCGCCCGTGATCGGCTCGTCGCCGTGGTCGCCCCGGACCATCCCCTCGCTGCGGAGTCAGCGGTCAGCCTGCGTCGGCTCTCCTCCGAGGTGTTCGTGGACCTGCCGGCCAAGACCGCCGGGCGGAGCCAGTCCGATCAGGCCTTTGCGGCCGCCGGTCTCGTCCGCGATGTCGCCTTCGAGGTGACCACCGCGTACCTCATGTCCCGCCTGGTCGAGCAGGGACTCGCCGTGGCCATGCTGCCGTCCGCCTACGCGCCGCAGCTCAGCGGAGTGGCCATCATCGAGGTCACGGACGCGCCGGCCCGCGTCGAGTACGTCATCTGGAGCCGGTCCGACCGTACGCCTGCGGCGAACGCCTTCCTCGCCATCCTCGGCGTCCACGCCGACGACGCTGAAGTCGTGAGTGACGGTCGCTGATCAGCACCTCGTCGGGATGGTCACCTCAACCAGGGCCAGGCTGCCCGTGGTCGCCCGGTCGGCGTTCGATCGTCGCCGCCGGCAGGCGGTTCGGGCATCACGACCGATTGAGCGCGCCCTTCCGCACCGAAGCTGGCGTCGGCATGCTGGCGGGATGGAGAACCCGCCCGTATCCGCACCGCTCACCCTGCATCTGTACTGCAGGATTGACGTGGTGATCACCGACGCTCACGCTCTAACCGACGGCGCTGTCGCCGAGCTGCATGCGGCAGATGTCGACTGGTCGAAGGAAGACGACGATCTCCAAGCGGCAACTGCAGAACTGCGAGGCAGCGTCGCCTTCTCGCTCGGAGCCGTGGCGGACGTCGGTCGCCTGGTCGACGGCGTGCCTGGCGTCGAGTTTCGAGGCGGCGTGTGTTGGGCCGAGCCGGGTCCGCCTCGGGAGACGTTCGCCCCAGCGGGACAGCAGGAGGGCCGACAGCAGCCCTGATCTCTGTCAGGTACGGGCCGACCGCTCGGGTCTGTGAGGGCATGTGCCGGTGGTTGAGCATCAGTGCCGGGTCCGCGCGTCAGTGAGGCGGCCGGCAGCCGACTACGGTCGCCGGCCGGCCGGCCCGCACCAGCTCCAGCACCTGGTCGACCGGCAGGGCGGGCATCCGGTGACCGTCGCGGCCGGTCATGTCGTCGTTGACGAACAACGCGTTGAGCACCGCCTCCTCGACCCCTGCACGACCGCTTCGAAGAACCGGTCGATGAACCTGCAGGGCACGCAGGGGTCCTTCGCTCAAGACGAAGAATGGTACTCATCACTCCACCGCGCGGCGTCCTCTCGATGGCGTGACGCTCGTCCGTGGACCGCTCGAGCTGTGCTGCCTGCTCCGAATTCTCGCCCCAGGCGCGCCGGCGACCCGCCGGCGCCGCACCGGTACGACTGGCTCAGGCCGTCGGCACCGGATCGGTCGACCGGGCAGGGGGACCGAACAGCGGCAGCAGCCGGTCCGCGTCGAGGTAGGTGGTGATCCCGCGTACCCACCGGCCGGACAGCTCCAGGACGACCAGCCCGAACGGCCGGTGAACGCCGTCGGGCCCCGGCCGGGTCTGCCAGAACGCCGGTGACCCGTTCGCCGCGGTGGCCACCAGCCGCGACCCCGCACACGAGGCCGCCGGGTCGGACAGGGCCTGCGCGATCGCGTCCCGGCCCCGCAGCCACCACCGGAACGGCGGCATCGACATGGTGGCGTCGGCGTGCAGCAGGGCCACCAGGGCCGGTACGTCGTGGCGCTCGAACGCGGTGCAGTAGCGGGTCAGCAGCTCACGCTGGGCCGCCTCGGTGGGCGGGGACGACTCCCCGGGAGTGGGGCCGACCGCCCGCAGGGTGGACCGGGCCCGCTGCAGCGCGCTGTTCACCGACGCGACGCTGGCGCCCAGCAGGTGCGCCACCTCGTCGGCCCGCCAGCAGAGCACGTCGCGCAGGATCAGCACGGCCCGCTGCCGGGGCGGCAGGTGTTGCAGCGCGGCGACGAACGCCAGCCGGATCGTCTCGCGTCGCAGCGCCACCTCGGCCGGGTCGCCGTACCCGGGCAGCACCCGGTCGTCCGGGACCGGCTGGACCCAGACGTGCTCCGGCTCCGGCGCGCCGATGGCCGTACCGGGCTCCGCGGCGGGGCCGAGGTCCATCGCCCGGGCCCGCCGTTGCGCGCTGCGCAGCATGTCCAGGCAGACGTTCGTCGCGATGCGGTAGACCCAGGTCCGCAGGGACCCGCGGGCCGTGTCGTGACGGTCCGACGCGCGCCAGGCCCGGGTCAGCGTCTCCTGCACGGCGTCCTCGGCCTCGAAACCGGAGCCGAGCATCCGGTAGCAGAAGCCGGTCAGCTCGGTTCGCAGCATCTCCACCGGGACGTCGTGGCCGGCCGGTCTCTCCCGCACCCGCCGACCATACGCCCACCGGCCGATGAGTTCGGCGCCTGCGGTCCGTATCCCCTCCGAGGACCCCGGTGGACGGGGTCGACGGAGCGGACGGAAGGAACCCCGGATGACCGACGACGAGCTGCGCGCCGCAGTGGTGGCGGAACGGACCGAACAGGCCGAGCTGCTGGCGGCGCTGCCACCTGATCGGTGGGACGCGCCGACACTCTGCGACGGGTGGCGGGTGCGGGAGGTCGTCGCCCACACCACGATGCCGTTCCGGACCTCGCTCGGGCGGACGCTGGTGGAGCTGGCCAGGGCGCGCGGCAACATCAACCGGATGGCCGACCGCACCGCCCGCCGCGACGCCGCCACCCTCTCGCCCGAGCAGTTGCTCGCGGCGGTGCGGGAGAACATCGGCCACCGGTGGACGCCGCCGGGCGGAGGGGTCCACGGCGCGCTCTCGCACGACGTCATCCACGGCCTGGACATCACCGTCGGCCTCGGGCTGGACCGCCGCGTTCCGCCGGAACGGGTCGCCCTGGTCCTGGCCGGCATGTCGCCCCGCAACGTCGCGTTCTTCGGTACGGACCTGACCGGCGTCCAGCTCCGGGCGACCGACCTCGACTGGAGCCACGGCGAGGGCACACCCGTGCGGGGCCTCGCCCAGGATCTGCTCCTGGCGGTCTGCGGGCGCAAGCTCCCGCCCGGCCGGCTCGACGGCGCGGCGGCGATCCGATTCACCCGGCCGGGGTGACGACGGGTGCCGTAGCGGGGGAGGGCCGCGCCGCGCCTCGGCCCGCCCCGGTGCCTGCGGCAATCCCGTCGCCGCCGCACGCGGCCATGGTCGACAATGGCCCGATGGACGATCGGGCGCTGGTGCGGCTGAGCAAGCGGATGTCGTTGGCGTTGCGGCACGAGCCCGCCCGGTTCGGCCTGGCCCCGGACCGGGCCGGCTGGGTGGCCCTGGACGACCTGCTCGCCGCCATGCGGATCTCGCGCGCCGATCTCGACGCGGTCGTTGCCGGCAACGACAAGCAGCGCTTCGCCGTCGAGCGGGGCGCCGACGGCGTCGAGCGGATCCGCGCCAACCAGGGCCACTCCATCCCGGTCGACCTGCAGCTGGAGCCCACCACGCCACCCGAGCGCCTCTACCACGGCACCGGCGCGGCCGCGCTGGACTCGATCCGGGCCACCGGCCTGCACCGGGGCGGGCGGCACCACGTACACCTGTCGCCGGACGTGGCGACGGCCCGGCGGGTCGGTGCCCGCCGCGACGGCGCGGTGGTGGTGCTCGCGGTCGACGCCGCGGCGATGGCCCGCGACGGGCACGTCTTCTACCGCAGCGCGAACGGGGTGTGGCTGACCGACGCGGTGCCCGCGGCCTACCTCGTCGGCTGACGGGGCGTACCGGCCTGAACCGCCGCGACGCCCGCCCCCGCCGGACTACCCTCGGACCACGGCACGGAGGGGAGCGGCATGAGCGGTCAGCAGGGTCCCGGCATGATGCCCGCCGCGTTCTTCGGCCACGGCAACCCGATGAACGCCCTGGAGGTCAACCGGTACACCTCGGCCTGGCGGGCGTTCGGCCGGGCGGTGCCCCGGCCCCGGGCGATCCTGGTGGTCTCGGCGCACTGGTACATCGGCGCGACCGCCGTCACCGCGATGCCCCGGCCGCGCACGATCCACGACTTCTACGGCTTCCCGCAGCAGCTGTTCGACGTCCGGTACCCGGCGCCGGGCCTGCCGGAGCTGGCCGAGGAGGTCAGTGATCTGGTCCATCCGACCTGGGTGGGCGCCGACGTCGACTCGTGGGGCATCGACCACGGCACCTGGTCGGTGCTGACCCACGCGTTTCCCGAGGCGGACGTCCCGGTGGTGCAGCTGAGCATCAATGCGTTCAAGGGGCTGGACTACCACCTGGGGCTCGGCGCCCAGCTCGCGCCGCTGCGCGAGCGCGGGGTGCTCGTCGTGGCCAGCGGCAACGTGGTGCACAACCTGGGCGGGGTCGACCCGATGCTGGGCGACCGGGGTTTCGACTGGGCGCGGCGCTTCGACGAGGCGGCCCGCGAGGTGATGCTCGACGAGCCCACCGAGGCGGCCCGGCTGGACGCCCACCGCGACTTCGGCTGCGCGGTGCCGACGCCGGACCACTTCATCCCGCTGCTCTACCTCGCCGGCATCGCCGGGGCGACCAGGTCCACCCCCGAGGTGCTGGTGCACGGGTACGCGTACGGGTCGCTGTCGATGACCGCGTACACGGTGGGGTTGTCCTGCCAGGCTGGTGACCAGCCGGCGGGCGCGCCGTCGCTGCCGGCCGGCGTACCGGCCGACTCGGCGAACATCTAGCCCGCTGCGGGATGCGCGGGCTCGGGCTGCGCCGGGGCGCGCAGGCCGTCGACGAAGAGCGTGACCAGCTGCTGGCCGACCTCGGTGAAGGTCAGCGGCCCGTCCGGGTGGAACCAGGTGTGGATGTTGCCCAGCGCGCTGAGGAACGTGTGGGTGACCACCGTGGCGGAGAGGTCGGTGCGGACCACGCCGGCCAGCTGGCCCTCGTGCACGAGGTCCCGGAACAGGTCGTGGTAGCGGCGGCGCTCCCGGCGGGTGGCCTCGGCGTGCTCGTCGTCGAGCAGGTGCGCCGAGCGGGCCCAGACGGTCAGCTCGGCGAGGTGCTCGGCGGTGTGCGCGACGACGTCGAGGGCCGCCGCGTGCAGCCGCTCCCGCACCGGCCCGTCGCCCGCGGCGATCTCGGCCAGCCGCTCGGTCTGCTCCGCGAGCAGTTCGCGGTAGATGCTGGTGAGCAGCTCGGACTTGGAGCCGAACCAGTGGTAGAGCGCGCCCTTGGTGACCTCCGCCGCCGCCACGATCTCCTGCACGCTCGTCGCCTCGTAGCCGCGCCGGGCGAACAGTTCGGTGGCGGCCGCGACGATGCTCTGCCGCGCCGAGCCGCGCGGCGCCCGTCGCCGCTCCGGCGCGACGGCGGACCCGGTCGCCACCGTCACCGCGACTCCCGGTGGCGGCGGATCTCCCGGCGGGCCACGTCGCGCACGTGCACCTCGTCGGGGCCGTCGGCGATGCGCAGGGTACGGGCGCCCGCGTACATCGCCGCGAGCGGGAAGTCGTCGGAGACGCCGGCGCCGCCGTGCACCTGGATGGCCCGGTCGATCACCTCCAGCGCCACGCGCGGGGCGATCACCTTGATCGCGGCGATCTCGGTGCGGGCGGCCTTGGCGCCGTACCGGTCGATCATCCAGGCCGCCTTGAGGGTGAGCAGGCGCGCCTGCTCGATCGCCATCCGCGACTCGGCGATCTGCTGCTGCACCACGCCCTGCTGGGCCAGCTCCTGGCCGAAGGCGACCCGGGTGGTGGCGCGCTGCACCAGCAGGCTCAGCGCCCGCTCGGCCAGGCCGATGGCGCGCATGCAGTGGTGGATGCGGCCGGGGCCGAGGCGGGCCTGGGCGAGGGCGAACCCGCCGCCCTCCTCGCCGAGCAGGTGCGACACCGGCACCCGTACGTCGGTGAAGACCACCTCGCCGTGGCCGTGCTGGTCGTGGTAGCCGAAGACGGGCAGCGAGCGGACCACCTCGACGCCGGGGGTGTCGACCGGCACCAGGATCATCGACTGCTGCCGGTGGGTGTCGGCCGACGGGTCGGTCTTGCCCATCACGATCATGACGGCGCAGCGCGGGTCGGCGATGCCGGTGGTCCACCACTTGCGCCCGTTGACGACGTACGAGTCGCCGTCGCGTTCGATGCGGGTGCGGACGTTGGTGGCGTCGCTGGAGGCCACGTCCGGCTCGGTCATCGCGAACGCGGACCGGATCCGGCCGTCGAGCAGCGGGCGCAGCCAGCGTTCCTTCTGCTCGTCGGTGCCGAACATGTGCAGGATCTCCATGTTGCCGGTGTCCGGGGCGGCGCAGTTGACGGCCTCCGGGGCGATGTCGATCGAGCGGCCGGTCAGCTCGGCGAGCGGGGCGTACTCCAGGTTGCTCAGCCCGGAGACGTCGGGCAGGAACAGGTTCCAAAGGTCCCGGCGGCGTGCCTCGGCCTTGAGCTCCTCGACGACGGCGGGCAGGTGGTGGCGCTTGCCGGCCGCGGTGAGCTCGGCGCGCTGGGCGGCGTAGACGGCCTCGGCCGGGTAGACGTGCTCGTCCATGAACTCCTGCAGCCGCTTGAGGTACTCGGCGGACCGTGCGGTCGGTTCGAAGTCCATGGCTGCCTCCCCATTGACGCGCGTGTCGGCGGCTCGCTACGGTCGCCGGACGCCGAACATACCGGCTGGTCGGTATGGCGTCCAGAGCACCGCGAACGTGAGGAGCACCAGGGTGAGCGTGATGGACCGGTTCCGCCTCGACGGGAAGGTCGCCGTCGTGACCGGCGCCTCCTCCGGCCTGGGGGTGTCGTTCGCCCGCGCGCTCGCCGAGGCCGGCGCCGACGTGGTGCTCGGCGCCCGCCGCGTCGAGCGCCTGCCGGAGACGGGCGCGCTGGTCGAGGCGGCCGGCCGCCGGTACGCGGCCCGCGCCACCGACGTCAGCCGGCCCGAGGACTGCGAGGCGCTGGTCGCCACCGCGATCGAGCACTTCGGACGGGTGGACGTGCTGGTCAACAACGCCGGGGTCGGCACCGCCGTGCCCGCCTCCCGGGAGACGCCGGAGCAGTTCCGCGCCGTCGTCGACGTGAACCTGATGGGCAGCTACTGGATGGCCCAGGCGTTCGCCCGGGCGGCGACGGGCGGCGGCGCCATCGTCAACATCTCCAGCGTCATCGGCCTGCGCCCCGGCGGCATCCCGCAGGCCGCGTACGCGTCCAGCAAGGCCGGCGTCATCGGCCTGACCCGCGACCTGGCGGCGCAGTGGACCGGCCGCAAGGGCATCCGGGTCAACTGCATCGCCCCCGGCTTCTTCGCCTCGGAGATGAGCGACCAGTTGGAGCCGGGCACCTTCGAGATGGTCAAGGCGCTCGCCCCGGCCGGGCGGCTCGGCGAGCACGAGGAGCTCGCCGCCACGCTGATCTGGCTGGCCAGCGACGCCTCGTCGTACGTCACCGGGGTGACCGTCCCCGTCGACGGCGGTCTCGTCATGCCGTGACCTGCAGGCCGGAGAAACCTTTGCACGGCAAGTGCATGAGTTTCGCCGAACAGGACCGGCAGGGGACCGGGTCGCAGAGCAATGTCCGGATACGACACCTCGACATCACAGCGTCGTAACAAGCCATTGACGCTCACCGCTTGAAAAGTACACTCCCGGTGTAATAATCGCCTCCACGCTTCGCCCGAGCCGCACCGCGCATCCCCCCGCCGCCGTGTCCCGTAAGAGGTGAAGATGAGCCCACCCCCCACCGACGGCATCGATCTGGTGCTGCGCGACGTCGGCGTCCGGTTCGGCGGACTGGTCGCGCTGGACGGCGTCTCGATGCGGGTGCCGCCCGGCCGGATCGTCGGCGTGATCGGCCCCAACGGCGCCGGCAAGACCACGCTGTTCAACGTGGTCTGCGGCTTCGTCCCGCCGACCAGCGGATCGCTCACCGTCGACGGCCGGCCGTTCCGCCCCCGCCCGCACCGGCTCACCCGCCTCGGTATCGCCCGCACGCTGCAGGGCGTCGGCCTTTTTCCCGGCCTCACCGTCGTGGAGAACGTCATGGCCGGCGCCAGCCACGCCGCCCGGGCCGGCTTCGCCACCGCCCTGTTCGGCCTGCCCCGCAGCGACCGGGACGAACGGCGGCTGCGCGCGGAGGCCCTCGACCTGCTCACCGAGCTGGGCGTCGCGCGGCACGCCGCCGCGTCACCCGGCACCCTGCCGTACGCCGTGCGCAAGCGGGTCGCCCTCGCCCGCGCCCTGATCGCCCGGCCCCGCCTGCTGCTGCTCGACGAGCCGGCTGGCGGGCTCGGCGCCGAGGACATCGCCGAGCTGGCCGACCTCGTCACCGCACTGCCCGGCCGCGCGGACGGCGCCTGCTCGATCATGCTCGTCGAGCACCACATGGACCTGGTCATGTCCGTCTGCCACGAGATCGTGGTGCTCGACTTCGGCCGGGTCATCGCCACCGGCACCCCCGAGCAGGTACGCGACGACCGGCTGGTGACCGAGGCGTACCTCGGCGCCGACGTCCCGGCCGGCGCGACCGGCACCGCCGGCCCGGTGGTCACGCCGTGAGCGCGCTCCTGGAGGTCGACGCGCTCAGCTCCGGCTACGGACCGGTGCCGGTACTGCGCGAGGTCACCTTCGCCGTGCCGACCGGGACCATCGCCGCCGTGCTCGGCGCCAACGGCGCCGGCAAGACGACCCTGCTGCGGACCCTGTCCGGCCTGCTGCGCCCCACCGCCGGCCAGGTCCGCTACGACGGCGCGGACCTGCGCGGCGTCCGCGTCGAGGCGCTGGTCCGGCGCGGCCTGGCGCACGTGCCGGAGGGACGCGGCATCGTCGCCGAGCTGACCGTCGAGGAGAACCTGCGCCTCGGCGGGCTGTGGCGCCGCGACCGGGCCGACGCCCGGCGCGCCCAGGACGAGGTGTACGAGCTGTTCCAGCCGCTGGCCCGGCGGCGGCGGCACGCCGGGCACCAGCTCTCCGGCGGGGAACGGCAGATGCTCGCCCTCGGCCGGGCGCTGATCGCCCGGCCCCGGCTGCTGCTGCTCGACGAGCCGTCGCTCGGCCTCGCGCCCCGGGTCACCGCGCAGATCATGGCGCTGCTGCGCCGGCTCTGCGACGACAGCGGGCTGACCGTCCTGCTCGTCGAGCAGAACGTGCGCAGCGCCCTCTCGGTCGCCGACCAGGGGGTGGTGATGTCCCTGGGCCGCGTCGTCACGGCCACCCCGGCGGCGCAGCTGCGCGACGACGACACACTGCGCCACGCGTACCTCGGGTTCTGACCACCGGAGTAGGAAGGATCGGCGGGTGGACCGGTTTCTGTTCCTCACCTTCGACGGACTCTCCACCGGCGCCGTCTACGCGGCGTTCGCGCTCGCCCTGGTGCTGATCTGGCGGGCGGCCCGTCTGGTCAACTTCGCCCAGGGCGCGATGGCGGTGGCGACGGCCTACGTCGGCTATGCGGTGGCCTCCGCCACCGGTTCGTACTGGCTCGGCCTCGGTGCGGCCGTCCTCGCCGGCCTGGCGCTCGGCGCGCTGGTCGAACGGGTGCTGATGCGCTTCGTCGGGCACGCCAACCCGCTCAACGACGTCATCGTCGCCCTCGGCCTGGTGCTGCTGATCCAGGCGGTGCTCGGCATCGTCTTCGGCAACGAGTACCGGCCGGCCGCCGCGCCGTTCGACACCGACGCCCTGTCGATCGGCGGGATCGCCGCCCTGTCCCCGTACGACCTGTGGGTGCTCGGCGCCGTCCTGGTGGTCGTGGTGGCGCTCGCGCTGCTGTTCACCCGTACCCCGATCGGCCTGCGGATGCGGGCCTCCGCCTTCGCCCCCGAGGTGTCCCGGCTGCTCGGGGTGAACGTCGCCCGGATGCTCACGATCGGGTGGGCGCTGGCCGCCGCGGTCGGCGCCCTCGCCGGCATGCTGGTCATCCCCACCGGGCTGGGGCTGCACCCGCACGCGATGGACCTGGTCTTCGTCGTCGCGTTCACCGCCGCCGTCGTGGGCGGCCTGGACAGCCCGGCCGGGGCGGTGGTCGGCGGCCTGCTGGTCGGCCTGATCCTCTCCTACGTCACCGGCTACCTCGGCCCGGACACCACGCCGCTGGCCGTCCTCGTCCTGCTGCTGGCGGTCCTGCTGGTCCGCCCGGGCGGGCTCTTCTCCAGCGCGAGAGCGAGGCACGTGTGACCACCACCGAGCCCCAGGTGTCCGAGAAGGACCCGTCGACCACCCGGCCGTCACCGCTGCGCCGGCTGCTGCCCGGCCCGCCGGGCGCCGCCCCGGCGCGGGGTGCCACCCTGCTGCACCACCTGGTCCCGGCCGTGCTCGCCGGCACGCTCGTCGTGCTGCTGACCAACCAGTTGCCGCCGTACCAGAACCTCCAGGTGGCCCGGGTCTGCGCGTTCCTCTGCGTCACCGCCGGCTACACCGTCCTGGTCGGGCTCAACGGACAGCTCTCCCTCGGGCACGGGGCCCTGATGGCGACCGGGGCGTACACCGTCGCGCTGGTCCAGCGGGCCTTCGAGGCGCGGACGGTGCAGGGCCGATGGATCCTGCCGCTGTCCCTGCTGGCCGCCGTGGCGATGACCGCGGCGGCCGGGCTGGTCATCGGGCTGGCCGCCGCCCGGCTGCGCGGGCCGTACCTGGCCGGCGTCACCCTCACCGTCGCCACCCTGGTCCCGGCGATCACCACGATCTTCATCGGCACCTTCAACGGCGAGCAGGGACTGCGCTTCCCGGCGGAGACGCCACCGGCGTTCCTCGGCGCGTACTTCCAGCCGGAGCGCTGGCTGGCCTGGATCGCGCTGTTCGCCGCGCTGACCACCATGGTGCTGATGGCGAACCTGGTGCGCAGCCGGTTCGGCCGGTCGCTGCGCGCCGTCCGCGACGACGAGGTGGCCGCCCGCCTCGCCGGCATCCACGTGGCCCGCAACCAGGTGCTCGCCTTCGTGGTCAGCGCCGCCTGCGCCGGCCTGGGCGGGGGCGTGTACGCGGTGCTGACCGCCACCGTGGCCCCCGGCAAGTTCGCCCTCGAACTGTCGCTGTTCCTGCTGATGGCCATCGTGATCGGCGGGCTGGGCAGCCTCGCCGGCGCGGTCTGGGGCGCGATCCTGCTGGTCGCCCTGCAGGACCTGCCGAGCCTCGTCACCGAGACCTTCACCCTGCCGGCGGGCCTGGCCCAGCGGCTGGAGGGCAACCTGGCCCTGGCCGTGTTCGGTCTCGTCCTGATCGTCGTCATGCTCGTCGCCCCGGGCGGCGTGCAGGGCGCCGTCCGCACGCTCACCGCACGGCTGAGGCCGCGCCGGCGGGCACCGAGCCGCTGACTCCACCGTCGCACCCCCGTCGCACCGGACAGGAGAACCATGCATCCCACCGCACGGCGCGCTCTCGCGGCCGCCGCCACCCTCACTCTGCTGGCCGGCGCGTCGGCCTGCGCCAACGACGAGAAGCAGGCGGCCGAGAACGTCCCCGGCGTCACCGACACCGAGGTCGTCATCGGCACCCACCAGCCGCTCACCGGTCCCGCCGCGCCCGGCTACTCCCGGATCTCCGCCGCTGCCAAGGCGTACTTCGAGCACGTCAACAGCAAGGGCGGGGTGAACGGGCGGAAGATCGTCTACAAGGCGGTGGACGACGGCTACAACCCGGCGAACACCGAGAACGTGGTCCGCAAGCTGGTCCTCGACGACAAGGTCTTCGCCCTGCTCGGCGGGCTCGGCACGCCGACGCACACCAGCGTGCTGGAGTTCGTGAAGACCCAGAAGGTGCCCGACCTCTTCGTCTCCTCCGGCAGCCGCAACTGGAACCAGCCGGAGAAGTACCCGACCACCTTCGGCTGGCAGCCCGACTACACCGTCGAGGGCAAGATCCTGGCCACCTTCGTCAAGCAGCAGTTCCCGGGCCAGAAGGTCTGCCACTTCGGGCAGAACGACGACTTCGGCCGCGACTCCCTGGCCGGGGTGGAGAAGGTCCTCGGGCCGGTGGCCGTCAAGCAGACCTACACCACCACCAACCAGCAGGTCGGCCCGGCGATCGGGGCGCTGAAGGCGGCCGGCTGCCAGGTGGTGATCGCGGCGACCATCCCCGGTTTCACCGCCCTGGCCATGGGCCAGGCCGCCGGTCAGGGGTTCCGGGCGCAGTGGGTGGTGTCCAACGTGGGCGCCGACTACACCACGCTCTCCACCCAGCTCGGCGACAAGAAGGTGATCCTCGAGGGCATGATCGCCGACAACTACCTGCCGATGGCCAACGACCAGAGCGATCCGTGGATCCAGGCGTACACCAGGATCCACCAGCAGTACAACGCCGCCAACCCGATCGACGGCAACGCCGTCTACGGCTACTCGATGGCGTACACCTTCGTGCAGGCGCTGCTCGCCGCCGGCAAGGACCTGACCCGCGAGAAGCTCATCGAGGCGGTGCGCAAGGGCGGCTTCACCGGCCCCGGCCTCACCCCGTTCCGCTACAGCGCGGACGTCCACGCCGGCTACAGCGGCGTGCGGATGAACAAGGTGCAGAACGGCGTCCAGGCGTACTTCGGTCCGACCTACACCACCGACGACGGTGACGCCCCCGTCACGGAGCTGACCGGGGCGCCGGTGGCGCCGCCGGCGGACGCGATCCCGACCAGCTGATCCGCGAGCGCCGCCGGTCGCGCACGCGGCGCGGCGGGTCCGGCCCGGGCCGCCACCGTCCGGTGGCGGCCCGGGCTGCTCAGACGTAGACGCGGGCGAGCGTCCGGGCGACGCAGCACGGCTTGTCGCCGCCCTCGCGTTCCAGGGTCACCTCGTTGGTCACCTGGAGCCCGCCACCGACCGGCTCCACCGCGAGCAGCACGACCCCGGCCCGGACCCGGCTGCCGGTGGGCAGCGGGGCGGGGAAGCGCACCCGGTCCAGTCCGTAGTTGACGCCCATCCGGACACCCTCGACCCGGTAGACCTCGGCGCCGAGCGCGGGCAGCAGCGACAACATCAGGAACCCGTGCGCGACCGTGCCCCCGAACGGCCCGCTGCGCGCCCGCTCGGGGTCGACGTGGATCCACTGCCGGTCCCCGGTGGCCTCGGCGAACGCGTCGACCTGGGCCTGGTCGACCACGTGCCAGTCGCTGTAGCCGAGGTGGTCGCCGACCGCCTTGGTGAGCTCGTCGGGAGTGGCGAAAACTCTCATCGTCGGTCCTCCGTGCCGTCCAACAGGTGCACCTACGGTGCGCATTGTCGGCCCGCCGTGTCAACGGATCGACCGCACCGGTGCCCTGCGACCCGCAGTTGGCGGATGTCGATACACTGCCGGTGCAGTTTTCTCCGTCAGGACAGGGGACCGTCGCATGATCGACGTGGACGCCGGTGCGCCGGCGCGGGTGGACGGGCGTTCGGCGCGCGCCGAGCGTACCCGTAGCGCCATCGTCGACGCGCACCTCGCGCTGATCGACGAGGGCGACCTGCGGCCCACCGGGGAGCGCATCGCCGAGCGCGCCGGGGTGTCGCTGCGGACCCTGTGGACCAACTTCAAGGACATGGAGACCCTCTTCGCCGCGACCGGGCGGCGGGTCGGTGAACGGCAGGAGGCACTGGTCCGGCCGATCCCACCGGAGCTGCCGCTCACCCGGCGGATCGCGGAGTTCAGCGCCCAGCGCGCCCGGATGCTGGAGGTGCTGGCCCCCTCGGCCCGCGCCTCCGCGCTGCGCGAGCCCTTCTCGCCGCAGCTGCGCCGCAACCGCGAGGGCAACATCGCCCGGGTACGCGGCGAGATCGAGACCGTCTTCGGCCCGGAGCTGGCGCACGCCGGGCCGGACCGCGCGCAGCTGCTCGACGCGCTGACCGTGGCGAGCACCTGGTCGGCCTGGTCGATGATGCGCGACGCGATGGGCCTGGACGTCGAGGCGGCACGGGCCACCCTGGCGCGGACGATCGCGGCACTGCTCGTCGACGCCATCGCCGCCGGGCTGCGCTGACCCACCGGACGCGGCCGCCCGGGTTCCTTCCGGCCGGAGTGCCCGCCGGTCCCGGCGGCACCGATGTGCACGGTACCGCCGGGACCGCTGACGGCCGGCGACGGACTCCCTCCGTCAGCCGCGCGCCGGGACCGCCTCGCTCGACCCGGCCAGCCGCTGGTGGGCGCGGATCAGCTCGGCGTAGCGCAGGCCGCTGGCCTTGACCGTGCGTTGCTGGGTGGCGTAGTCGACGTGCACCAGACCGAAGCGCTTGTCGTAGCCGTACGCCCACTCGAAGTTGTCCAGCAGGGACCAGGCGAAGTAGCCGTCGATCGGGACGCCCCGCTCCCGCGCCGCCGCGCAGGCCGCCAGGTGCCCCTCCAGGTACGCGGTCCGTTCCCGGTCCTCGACGGTGCCGTCCGGGGTGACCCGGTCGGGCCAGGCCGCCCCGCTCTCGGTGACCATGATCCGCGCCGGGGCGTACTCCTCGGTGACCGCGACCAGCAGCTGCTCCAGCCCGGCCGGGTACGCCTCCCAGCCCATCGCCGTCTGCGTCGCGCCCGGCACGGGCACCTGCCGCGCGTACGGCGCCGGCCCGTCCGGGTCGTCGGCCACCACCTGGCGGAAGTAGTAGTTGACGCCCAGGAAGTCGGTCGGCGTGGCGATGACGGCCAGGTCGTCGCCGCGCACCGGAGGCTCCACCTCGTACGTGGCGAGCATGTCCGCCGGATAGCCGCGGCCGTGCAGCGGGTCCAGCCACCACCGGTTGACGTGACCGTCCATCCGCCGCGCCGCAGCCACGTCCGCCGGCCGGTCGCTCGCCGGCTCGCAGGGGCTGAGGTTGAGCACCGGGCCGATCGACGCCGGCCGGGCGGCGTGCGCCCGCACCGCCCGGGTGGCCAGCCCGTGCCCGAGCAGCAGGTGGTGGGCGGCGCGGACCGCCCGGCCCAGGTCCCGCTCGCCGGGCGCCATCAGCCCCTCCAGGTGACCGATCCAGGCCACGCAGAGCGGCTCGTTGACGGTGCACCAGTCGGTGACCCGGTCGCCGAGCCGCGCGGCCACGACGGCGGCGTAGTCGGCGAAGGCCTCGGCGGTCGACCGCTCCGGCCAGCCACCCCGGTCCTGCAACGCCTGCGGCAGGTCCCAGTGGTACAGCGTCGCGACGGGCCGGATGCCGTCCGCCAGCAGGGCGTCCACCAGCCGGTCGTAGAAGTCCAGGCCCGCCGGGTTCACCCGGCCGACGCCGTCGGGCCGCACTCGGGGCCAGGCCACCGAGAACCGGTACGCCCCGACGCCGAGCTGCCGCATCAGCGCCACGTCCTGCGGCCAGCGGTGGTAGTGGTCGCAGGCCACCGCCCCGGTGTCGCCGTTGTCGACCGCACCCGGCACCTCACAGAAGGTGTCCCAGATGGACGGGGCGCGGCCGTCGACGCGCACGGCGCCCTCGATCTGGTACGCCGAGGTGGCCACGCCCCAGCGGAAGTCGGGCGGCAGCTTGGACAGGTCGGGCACGGGTCGGTTCTCCTTGCGAGGTTCGGTGGACATGGGTCCTACTTGACGGCGCCGGCGGTGAGGCCGGCGACGAAGTAGCGCTGCAACGCCAGGAAGCCGGCCACGACCGGCACGCTGACCACCAGCGAGGCGGCCATCACCTGGTTCCAGTAGACGTTGAACTGGGTGGAGTAGCCCTGCAGGCCGACGGCGAGGGTGCGGCTGCCCTCGTCGGTCATCACCGAGGCGAAGAGCACCTCGCCCCAGGCGGTCATGAAGGCGTACACGGTGACCGCGACGATGCCCGGCACCGCCGCCGGCAGGATCACCTGGAACAGGGTGCGCAGCGGCCCGGCCCCGTCGACCTGCGCAGCCTCGTCGAGCTCGCGGGGGATCGAGTCGAAGTACCCGACCAGCATCCAGATCGAGAACGGCAGCGAGAAGGTCAGGTACGTGATGACCAGGCCGGTGCGGCTGGCGTAGAGCGCGATGCCGGTGGCGTTGCCCAGGTTGACGTAGATCAGGAACAGCGGCAGCAGGAAGAGGATGCCGGGGAACATCTGGGTGGAGAGCACGGTCACCGAGAACAGCCCCCGGCCCCGGAACCGGTACCGGCTCACCGCGAACGCGGCGAAGATCGCCACGGAGACCGACAGGACCGCCGCCACGCTGGACACGACCAGGCTGTTGACCAGGTAACGGCCCAGCGGCACGGTCGACCACATGTCCACGAACGCCTGCGCGGTGGGGCGTCGCGGCCACCAGGTGAAGGCGTTCTGCACGTCCTGCAGCGGCTTCATGGCGCTGCTGGCCATCACGTACAGCGGCACCAGCACGAAGACCGCGAGCAGGGTCAGCACCACCCGGCGGCTCCAGCGCTCGGCGGCGGTCTCACGCATCGTTCCTCCGGCGGTTGGTGATCAGCAGGTATCCGGCGGTGACCGCGAGCAGGAACAGCAGCAGCGCCACCGACATCGCCGACCCGGAGCCGAAGTCCCAGGTCTTGAACGAGCTGCGGTAGATGTGGATGGAGATCAGGTTCGCCTCGTCCGGTGCCGAGCCGCCGAAGAGCACGTACGGGGTGTTGAAGTCGTTGAAGGTCCACAGGAAGAGCACCAGCAGCAGGACCAGGTTCACCGGCCGCAGCATCGGCAGGGTCACCGAGCGCAGCCGCCGCCAGAAGCCGGCCCCGTCCACGGCGGCGGCCTCGTACAGGTCGCCGGGGATGTTCTGCAGGCCGGCCATCACGCAGAGGAACGCGAACGGCCAGGTCCGCCAGATCGACACCACCAGCAGCGCGAAGAAGCTGTTGCCGCCGATCAGCCAGAACGGCTTGTCGTCGAGCAGGTGCAGCTGGTCGACCAGGACGTGGTTGACCAGGCCGGTGTCGCGCTGGAAGAGGAAGCTCCAGGTGATCACCGCGGTGTAGACCGGCAGCGCGTACGGGGTGAGGAACAGCGCGCGCAGCAGGCCGCGCCCGCGGAACGGGCGTTGCAGCAGCACGGCCGCGGTGGTGCCGAGCAGCCAGGAGAGCCCGACCGAGGCGATCGTGTAGACGACGGTCACCCAGAACGAGTGCAGCAGGTCGGCCCCGGCGGCGGAGTCTACGTCGAGCACGACGCGGTAGTTGTCCAGGCCGACGAAGGGCGCGGTCGACCAGTCGCGGATGTGGAACTGGGTCAGCTCCAGCAGGCTCATCCACGCGCCGACGGCCATCGGCACCACGTGCACGGCCAGTTCCAGCACGACGGCCGGAGCGAGCAGCAGGTACGGCAGCAGCGTCCGACGGGAGCGGCGGCGTCGGCCCGGCGCGGTGCCGGCGGCGTCGGCCGGCCGGTCGGGCCCGGCGACGGCGCGGGGGGTGGTGCGGGTTGCCATCGAGGTCCTCTCGCTGAGGTGGTCGTGGGAGGGTCGGCGATCCCTCCCACGACCACCGCTCCGGCGGGTCAGCGCAGCTGCTGCTGGGCCCGGGTGAGCTTCTGCCGGATGGAGTCCTCGGTGACCGGCTTGCCGCTCGCGGCGTCGGCGAACAGTTCCTTGATGGCGGTGCCGACCAGCGTCTCGAAGGTGCTCTCGTTGGGCACCTGGGGCAGCGGCGCGGCCGTGGTGGCCAGCACCTCCTGGAGCACCTTCTGCTCGGGGGCGGCGAAGGCGGGGTCGGCGGCGACGGTCTTGACGGCCGGCAGCGAGCCGTACGTCTTGTTGAGGGCCACCTGCTCGGCGTCGCTGGTCATGAACTTGACGAACTCCAGCGCGCCGTCCTTGTTCTTGGTGTGCTTGAACACGGCGATGTTGATCCCGGCGACCATGCTGTTGACCTTCTTGCCGCCGGCCGGCGGGGTGGCCGGGAACGGCACCGGGGCGACCCCGTACGCGTCGGGGGCCATGTTCTGCGACTTCAGGTTCGAGCCGGCCGCCTGCCAGAGCAGCATGGCCGCCTTGCCGTTGGCGAAGTCGGAGACGGCCTGGTTCTGCGCGTACTCGGCGTTGCTCGGGTTGACGATCTTGTCGACGGCCATCAGGTCGACGTACCGCTTCACCGCCGCGACGTTCTGCGGGGTGTCGAACGTCGGCTTGCCGGCGGAGTCGAACCACTCGCCGCCGTACTGCTGGCCGAAGGTGAAGGCGTGGTGGGCGTTCTCCGAGGGGTTGGCGCCCTCGACGGCGAGGCCCCACTTGCCGTTGCCGGTGAGCTTGCGGCCGTACTCGGCGACCTGCTCCCAGGTGGTCGGCGGGGTGGTGAGGCCGGCGTCGGCGAACGCCTTCTTGTTGTAGTAGAGGGCGTACGACAGGCTGTAGATCGGCACGGCGGCCGGCGGCTTGCCGGGCGCGCCGGCGGCGGCGAGCGCGGCGGGGACGAACCGGTCCTTGCCGCCGACCTTGGCCAGCGTCGCGTCGTCGAACTCGACCATGGCCCCGGTCGCCTGCATCGACGCCGACCAGGTGTTGCCGATGTTGACCACGTCCGGCCCCTGCCCGGAGGCGGCGGCGGCGAGCAGCCGGTTGAGCAGGTCGGACCAGGGCACGACCTCGACGTTGACCTTGATGCCGGTCTGCTTCTCGAACTTGTCGAGCTCCGGCTGGAGGATCTGCTTGTCCGCCTCCAGGCTGGGGCCCTGGTTGCTGGCCCAGTAGGTGAGGGTCTTGGCGGACCCGCTGCCCGCGTCGCCGGCGTCGCCGCAGGCGGTCAGCGAGGCGGCGGCCAGCACGGCCGCGGTCAGTATCCCGAGGTGTCGTCTCGACACGGTGATGCCCTTCCGGTTGCAGTGGTGGGGGACCGGTGGGCACCCGTCGGGGGGACGGAGGTGACGGGCGGCCGACCGGGCGGTGGTGCGGGGGGCGACGGCGATCCGGCGCCCCGAGGGCTTACATCACGCCTTAATTAATGTCGTCATTAAAGTGGTTGTCTCCAGGGCCGTCAAGCATGGGCACGTACAGTCGCCCGGTCGGGCCGAGGAGGATACGAGGTGGCGAGTGGAGCTGGCGCGAGCGACGAACCGGGGGCTCCGGCTGCGCAACCGGTCCGCCCTGCTGACGAAGGTCTTCCTCGACGGCCCGCTGACCCGGCAGGACCTGGTACGCAGCAGCGGGCTGAGCCAGCCCGCGGTGAGCAACGTCGTCGGTGACCTGATCGACGAGGGGCTGGTCGTCGAGGCCGGCGCGGCCTCCTCCGACGGGGGACGGCCCAGCATGATGCTCCGGGTCGCGCCGAACTTCGCCGCCGTCATCGGCGTCGACGTCGGGGAGACCCGGGTACGCGTCGAGCTGTTTGATCTCGCGATGACCCTGCTCGCCAGCGTCGAGTACCCGCTGGACCCGGCCCGCACCGAGCCCGCCGCGGTGGCCGGCCACGTGCTGGCCGGCGTCGACGCGGTGACCGCCCGCGCCCGGGTGGCGCCGGCGGACGTGCTCGGCGTCGGCATCGGCGTCTCCGGGGTGGTCGAACAGGGCGGCCAGGCCGTGGTGCACGCCCAGGCCCTCGGGTGGGACCGGGTGCCGCTGCAACGGCTGATCGCCGACGGCACCGACCTGCCGCTGCACATCGACAACGGCGCCAAGACCCTCGGCCAGGCGGAGATGTGGTTCGGCGCCGGCCGGGGCGCCCGGCACGCGGTCTTCGCCCTGGTCGGCTCCGGGGTCGGCGCCGCCGTGGTGACCAACGGGATCACCTACCGGGGAGCGTCCAGCAGCGCCGGCGAGTGGGGGCACACCACCCTGATGTACGGCGGCCGGGCCTGTCGCTGCGGGGCGCGCGGCTGCCTGGAGGCCTACGTCGGGGCCGAGGCGATCATCGACCGCTACCGGGAGGCCCGCCGGGGCCGGCCGGTGCCCGGCGAGGACGAGGAGTCTCAACTCTCCGCCCTGGTGGACGCGGCGGCGACCTCGGCCACCGCCCGGCGGGTGCTCGACGAGACCGCCGGCTACCTCGGCGCCGGAGTGGCGAACCTGATCAACCTGTTCAACCCGGAACGCGTGGTGCTCGGCGGCTGGGCCGCGATGGCGCTCGGCGACCTGCTGCCGGCCATCCGGGCCGCCGCCGGCCAGCAGGCGCTGCGCCAGCCGTACGAGCAGGCGTCGATCCAGCTCGGCCGGCTGGGCGTGGACGCGGTCGCGCTGGGCGCGGCCACCCTGCCGATCGCCCGCCTGCTCGCCTCCGGCGGCGTACGGGACTGACCGGGCCCGGGTGGCCGGCCTCGCCGGCGGCCAGGATGGGACGACCTGGACCCGGTGGTGCGACGACGCGTCAGGGCCGTCCCTGGGCGGGGTCGAGTTCGAACCAGACCGTCTTGCCGGTCCCGGGCAGCGGTGCGGATCCCCAGGCGTGGGCGAGGCGCTCGATGATGTGCAGGCCCCGGCCCGTGTCGCTGTAACCGTCGACGGGGCGCTTGACGGGTCGCCGGTTGCTGCTGTCGTGCACGTCGATGCGGAGTCGCCGGCCCAGGGTCATGCGGACCTCCACGTCGCCCGCGGTGTGCTGCACCGCGTTGGTGATGACCTCGCCGAGGAGGAGGGACGCGTCCTCGCGGAGGGGGTGCTGGTCCCAGGCGGCGAGGATGTCCGCGGCGAAGTGACGGGCGGCCGAGACGGTGGCGGCGTCGCCGCGGAAGCGCCGCCGGGCGGTGCGCGGCCCGGGCGCCGGCTCAGCGTCGACCGTCAGCGCGAGGATGGCCACGTCGTCGCGGCGCGGACGGGGCCCGACGCTGGCGCTCAGGAGGTGGTCGACCAGATCTTCCGGGTCGTCCGTCGGCGCCGAGTCCAGCGCGGAGCACAGGTCGGTGAGGCCCTGGTCGAGCGGATAGCGGCGATCTTCGACGAGGCCGTCGGTGTAGAGGACGAGATTGCATCCGGTGGGCAGCAGGAAGGTGGTGTCGGGGTAGTGGGCGCCACGGACGCCCAGTGGTGGCCCGGTCCTGAGGTCCAGGCTGCGGGCGGGGCCGCCGGCGCGCAGCACGGGCGGGGGGTGCCCGGCGAGCACCGCCGTCGCAGTTCCCTCGGCCAGGTGCAGCTCCAGGTAGCAGCAGGTGGCCATGGCATGGGTCTCGAACTGCAGCAGCAGGTGGTTCACCCGGTGCATCACGCCGGCGGGGCTGTGTCCGTCGGCGGCGTAGGCGCGTATCGCGTTGCGTAGCTGGCCCATCGCGGCCGCTGCCTGAGGGCTGTGGCCGGCGACGTCCCCGATGACGACCGCTGCGGTGTCCGGACCGAGCTGGATGACGTCGTACCAGTCGCCACCGATGTCCGCGCCGTGTGTCCAGGGCAGGTACCGCACGGCGTGCCGTGCGCCGCGCAGGGTGGGTAGCACGGCCGGCAGCAGGGCCCGTTGCAGGTCCGCCGCGATCGACATCTGGGCCTGGAACAGCAGGGCCCGCTGCAACGCCTGGGCAGCCAGCCGGCTGAAGGCGATCAGATTCTCCCGCTCCTCGTCGTCGAACTCCTGTGGCCGGGGGTAACCGATCACGAGTGCGCCGAGCACCTGCCCGCCGGTGCTCAGCGGCAGGAAGGCCCACGCCGCCCGGCTCCCACCGGATATGGCGGTGCGCGGATCGGGTTGCGCCGCGGCGAACTCCTCCGGCGAGCAGAGGTAGCGTGGCTCGCCCGTGATGCTGACCCCCGTCGCCGGGTAGGGGTGCGACAGGGGCAGATCGCGCAGCGCTTCGACGACGTGGTCCTCGTATCCGTGGTGGTAGCTGAGCGTGAGCCGGTCCTGCTCGGTGAGCAGGACCGCGAGGCTGTTGCCGCCTGCGGACGGTCGCACGACCGTGCCCATCGCGGCGTACACCTCGTCGGGGGTGCTGGCCGCGACCAGAGCGGCGGTGACGGCCTGCAACGCCGCGGTGCGGGTCGCGGCGGCGCGGACCTGCGCCGCCGTGTCGACGAGCTGCTTCTGCTGGCCGACCTGTTCGGTGACGTCCCGGTACGACACCGCGACGACGTCGAGGTCGACGCGGGCGACCTTCAGGTCCCACACCTGTCCGGTCGCGGGGGAGGTCAACTGCCGGCGCCAGGGCTCTCCGCTGGCGGCGACCTCGCGGTAGTGCGTGAGCAGGCTCAGCTCCGTGGTCCCCGAGGGCCTTTCGCCGACCCGCTGGCCGACGAGTTGCTCGACCGTGCGACCGGCAAGCTTGGCGCCGACCTGGTTGACGTACTCGATGGTGAAATCCACGATCGCGCCGGCGTCGTCCCGGACCGCCCGCAGGAGGGCGAACCCGTCGAAGGCCGCGTCGAGCGCCTCGTAGAGTCGGACACCGCCCTCGGTCTGCGCCCCCATGGTCAGCTTGCTCAGGTCGACGAACCGGGCAATGAATCCGTCACCGAACGGCACCACCCGGAACTCGAAGTGCCCCGCGACGCTCGCCCGGTCGTAGTACACGGTGCGGACCGCCGGCACCCGCTCCTGCACCACCTGCCGATAGAACGGCAGCGTGCCGTCGGTGACCGTGTCCGGCCACAGCTCCCGGTACCGCCGGCCGATCAGCTCCTCCCGCGGCCGCCCGAGAAACCGGCCGCCGGCCTCGTTGAGGTAGTCCAGCCTGAAGTCGGTGATGACACCGTCCTGATCACGGATCGCAGCGGCCACCGCGCAACCGTGGGGATCGGTGTCGAGCAAGGCCACCAGGTCGGCCGACGGCGCGGTGCCCGCCACGTCTCCGCTCACCGCCACCCCCCTCGCCCCACCGCCGCTCAACAGCCTAACCGGGCCAACCGCGCGCACCGGCCCGCCGGTCATCGGTCCGGGCCCTGGGCGGAGACAGCTGCCGGTCGATCGGCCCGTGGCCGTGGCCGAGCGGTAGGCCAGGAGCACTCCGGCCTGATGTCGGACAGCTGATCGACGTGGAAACTTCCCGGCAACAATCCAGGGCGCAGACATTGACAGATCTCGTTGAAAGCGTGAAGCTGAGAGCGCTCTCACGCCGCTTGGGGTCCCTCTTCCCCCTGGTCGACGTGGAGCGACTGTCGGTGGCTGTGCTCGCCGGCGCGTACCGGCCGCCAGCCGTCAGTGCTTCACATTCCGCTGCGTGGATCCATCTGACGAGGAGAAGTGCTGTGCGTGTCAGAAGAAAGGTGTTGGCCGCCATGGCCACCGCCGCGGTGACGCTCGCCGGCGGGCTCGCCGCGGTCGTCTCGACGTCCCCCGTGCAGGCCGCCGTGCCCGGCTCCAGCATCCCGCTGGTCTTCAAGAACAACTCGGGCCGCAGCGAGCAGATCTACATCTACGTCCTCGGCACCATCCTCGACGGTTCCGGCCGCCAGGGCTGGGCCGACGCCTCCGGCGCCTTCCACCAGTGGCCCGCCGGCGCGCCCGTGCCGGTCCCGGCCCCGGACGCCTCGATCCCGGGCCCGGCCAACGGCCAGACGAAGACCATCAACCTGCCGAAGTTCTCCGGCCGCGTGTACTTCTCGTACGGCCAGAAGCTGATTTTCAAGCTGGCCACCGGCGGTCTCGTCCAGCCGTCGCTGGCCAACCCGACCGACCCGAACACGAACATCCTCTTCAACTGGTCCGAGTACACGCTGAACAACGACGGCCTGTGGATCAACTCCACGCAGGTCGACATGTTCTCGGCGCCGTACGCCGTGGGCCTCAGGAAGTCCAACGGCCAGGTCGTCAGCACGGGCCGGCTCAGGCCGGGCGGGTACCACGGCTTCTTCAAGGCCCTGCAGGGCCAGCCGGGTGGCTGGGCGAACCTGATCAAGCGCCGCCCGGACGGCACCATCCTGCGCGCCCTGGCCCCGAGCCACGGCATCGGCAACGGCGCGCCGTCGCTGGCCGGCGCCATGGACGGCTACGTCAACCAGGTCTGGAGCAAGTACTCCGGCCAGGACCTGGTCGTCACCCCGATCGCCGACCTGCCGAACAACAAGTACTACGGCCGCGTCTCGGGCAGCACGATGACGTTCCGCGACGGCTCCGGCGGCATCGTGACCAGCTTCGTCAAGCCCAGCACCGACAGCATCTGGGGCTGCTACAAGCACCTGGACGCGCCGAACGACGTGCGGGGCCAGATCTCCCGCACACTGTGCGCCGGGTTCAACCGGTCGACGCTGCTGAGCCACTCGAACCAGCCGCACAACGTGCCGACGGACTTCTACAAGGACGTCTCCACGAACCACTACTCCCGCAAGATCCACGCGCAGATGGTGGACGGGAAGGCGTACGGCTTCGCCTTCGACGACGTGGGCGCCCACGAGTCGCTCGTGCACGACGGCTCACCGACGACCGCCTACATCACGCTCGACCCGTTCGACTGATCACCCACCGGCGGCGCCGGCTCCCGTACCCGGGGGCCGGCGGTGGGCGTCGGACGGGCCGAGTCCGCCCCTTCCGGACCGCTGCCTCAGGTGCCGTCCCGACGCCAACTCTGCCGGCCAGTCGGTGCGGGCCGCCGACCGCCGGCGGGCCCTACCGGATGACCACACCGGTCGCACACCTTCCGCACAACTGCCGACTGTACTGATCCACGACAGTCATCAACGTTGACGAGGAGGCGACGGTGACGGAGACGGACGGCCGGCGGCGTACGGGCGGGCGGAAGGCTTTCATGGCCGCGGTGGCGAGCGTGGTGGCCACGCTGGTCGCGGCGCAGGTATTCACCGCCAGTGCGGGCACCGTGACGATGGCGGGCCCCGACCCGTCGGCGCCTGGCCCACACGCGGTGCGCACGGTCGCGTACACCCTCGGTGACACCGCGTTCCAGGTGCCGGGATTCCATGCTGGGGACGGGTCGCGGCTCGCGGACATCGAGCTGGCCGGCGCGGTGCACTACCCGGCGGATGTCGGCCACGGGGGGCACCCGCTGGTGCTGCTCTCGCACGGGCTGTGGGAGACCTGCGCCGACAGGCGGGCGGGCGCGGCGTGGGAGTCGGCCTTCCGCAGGCTCTACGGCCCTGACCCGCTGTCGGATCCCGCCGAGCGGGAGCGCCTGGAGGCGGTGCTGGACAAAAACGGTGCGGCGTTGAACCGGTGGCCGTGTGCGGCGGGCGTGCCGGCGTTGCCGAGCTATCGGGGCTACGACTACCTAGCTCAACGGCTGGCCAGCCACGGCTTCGTGGTGGTGTCGATCAGCGCCAACGGCATCAACGTCGGCGAGGGCGGAGAGCCTCAGGACATGGCGCGTGCCACCCTGATCAACAAGCACCTTCAGCTGTGGCAGCAGCTTGCCACCAGGGGCCGCGGTCCACTGGCCGGCCGGTTCGTGGACGGGCGGGGACGGCCGGCGCAGGTCGACTTCGCCGGGCACGTGGACCTGACCAACGTCGGTACCCTCGGCCACTCCCGCGGCGGCCGGGGCGTGATGTGGCAGGCAGCTGACGCACACCGAAACCAGTGGCCGTCCGGGGTGCAAGTGAAGGCGGTGGTTCCGCTCGAGCCGGCCGGCTACTACACGCCCGACGACCGTCCCCGACCGGAGTACCAGGTCACCAAGATCCCGTTCGTCGCCGTTGGCGGCGCCTGTGACCTGGCCGTCGGGCTTCACGGACCGAGTCAGTACGTGACCGACGTCCACGGCGCGAACACGGCGCCCGTGCACCAAATCACCGTGCGCGGCGCCAACCACAACTTCTTCAACACGCAGTGGTCCCCCCGCAGCGGCCAGGTCATGGCCCACGACGAGGTGCACGAGCACCGGATACTGGCTCCCGGCGAGCAGCTGCCACCACCGGGACGCTGCGTCGCGGTCGACACGGACACCGAGGAGCGCCAACTCGACGAGGACGATCAGCGCCGCGTCGCCCTCACCTACGTCACTGCATTCTTCCTCCGCTACCTGGACGGCCGGACCGACCTCGACCCGACGCTGACCGGCCGGGAACACCCACTGGCCGACGTCGCCGACGTGCGGGTAACGGTGACACGGCCGGTGCGACGGTGAGCGCTTCGTTGGTGCGTCCGCTGTCGTCACCGTCGGTCCCGGTCCCACCGCGATCACCCCTCGGGTGGCGGCTGATCCTCAGCCGCCACCCGACAGCTCGCCGCCGCGCTCGTACGCGGCGGTCAGCCCAGCACTGCGCCGAGGCCGAGTGAGCTGAGCAGCCGGTCGGTCGGTTCCTTGGTGCCGGCGTTGATGGCCTCGACGGCTTCGCCGAGCATGAACCGGTCGACGCTGACGCGTTCCGGGCGCTTCCCGGCCGGGGCGTCGACGAGGTCGGCGATCGTGTCGGCCACCTCGCGCGGGTCCGGCGGCTGCGGCGAGGCGAAGATGGCCCCGACGTTCTGCATGAAGGCTCCGGTCAGGGCCAGCACGTCGGCGTAGTCGCCGACGCGGCTCTCGTCGGCCCCGAGGACCTGCGAGGTGGCCAGGTTGGTGGGGAACGCGCCGGGCTGGATGATCGACACGTCGATGCCGAGCGGGCGCAGCTCGTAGCGGTAGGCCTGGGCCAGCGCCTCCAGGCCGAACTTGCTCGCCGAGTAGGCGCCCATGCCCGGGAGAGTCAGGCGGCCGGCGCCGCTGGAGACAAAGACGAGCAGGCCGGCGCGGCGCTGCCGCAGCTGCGGCAGGACGGCGCGGGTGACGCGCTGCGGCCCCACCACGTTGGTGTCCAGGACGTCCTGAAGCTGCTGGCTGGTGACGCTCTCCCCGACACCGGTGATCGCGTACGCGGCGTTGTTCACCACGCCGTCGAGCCGGCCGGCCTGCTCGACGGCGGCGGCGACACCCGCGTCGACGGACTCGTCGCTGCGCACGTCCATGGGCACGACCAGGATCCGCCCGGCCGTGCCGGCGCCGTACCTGATCAGGCTGTCCGCCTGGGCCTGGTCCTTGCCCTGCGGGTCACGCATGGTGCCGATCACGGTGTGGCCCCGCGCGGCGAGCACCTCGGCGGTGCGTCGGCCGAGGCCGCTCGAGGTACCCGTCACCAGGATGGTCTGCGGCATTGTCATGTCTCCTCGCTGCGCGGTGCCGAACTTCGGTATACACATGTTTACCGAACCGCTCGCGGTTCTGTCAACACCTGTATACCGACTCGGTGAACGGCCGTATACTCGTGCGATGACTACCACCGGGCCCACCGGCGGCGCGGCCCCGGGCCGCGGCGCCCGGCGTGAGAGCACCCGCGCGGCGATCCTGCACGCCGCGCGCGAGGCATGGTCCGAGCACGGGTACGACGACATCGGGCTGCGCGACATCGCCGGCCGCGCCGGGGTCACCGCCGCGATGGTCAACCGCTACTTCGGCACCAAGGAAGGACTGTTCCGGGAGGCGGTGGGCACCCGCGATCCCAGCCCGCCCGGCCTGCATTCCATCTCCCGCGAAGAGTTCGGGACGACCCTGGCCGCCCTGCTGCTCGGCGGCGGCCACGAGCCGGTGGCGCACGGCGACGAGGGTGCCTACGACCCGCTGCTCCTCGTCCTGCGCTCCGCCGCCAGCCACGCCGCCCAGCCCGTGCTGCGCGACTACGTCGAGCAGACGGTCATCCCGCCCCTCACCACCTACTTCGGCGACGACGACCCGGCCGCCAAAGAACGCGCCGTCCTGGCACTGTCCCTCCTGCTGGGCATGGATGTGCTCGGCCGCATGCTCGCGGTCGCGCCGCTCGACGCCGGACCACCGCCCAGCGATCAGCCGCCGAAACCCAACGCCCGGCTCGCCGGTGTCCTCAGCGCCATGCTGCAGGCAGCAGCCGACGCACCCGGTACGGCACCGTGGATCAACGGCCCGGCGAGCGCCGAATAACCGGCTCCGCCGCAAACTCCGGGCTCCGGGGGCACCACGACGAGATCAGGACAACGCCCTCACAGGTCCATGACAACCTCTCGATACAAGTCATGCATGACGTTCATCTCGCGGAGGACGCGCCGCCAGGCGCTCGCCGCCACCCTGATTGCGCTGGCGCTCACCCTGGCCGGCGCCGTGTGGGCGGGAACGACCTCGGTCGACCGGCCCCACCCCTTGAGCATCACCGCCAGCCCGGCTCCCACGTCCCCCCTGACCGGCCCAAGCGGGACATCCTCGTCCCCGCGAACGAAGCACCCGTCGCCACGACCGACCGACAAGCCGTCCGACCCCAGGTACACCACCCGCGCACCGAACGGGACGCTCGTCAACACGTGCGTGCCGAAGGCGCTGCACAGCAGGACACTCAGCCTGCGGACCTCCGACGGCATCCGGCTCTCCGCCCTGGTGCTCGGCAGCGGGCCGAACGGCATCGTCCTCGCACACGAACACGGTTACACCATCTGCTCCTGGCTGGACCTCGCCCAGACCTTGGCCGACCGCGGCTACCACGTGATCGTGTTCGACCACCGTAACCACGGCGCCTCCGGAATCGACAAGAGCGAGGAGAACACCTACATCGACCGCGACATCCTGGCCGCGGGGCAGGAGCTCACCCGTCGCGGCGTGACCCGGATCCTCGCCGGAGGCGCGTCCTGCGGCGGCACCGGAACAGTGGTCGCCGCACCAAGAATTCCGGGCTTCATCGGCCTCGTCGTCATGGCCTCGCCGAGAGTCTGCGGGAAGATCAACGCCCTCAAGGTGATCACGTCGGTCACGAGACCGTCGTTGTTCGCGGTCTCGCCGGGTGACTACGGCGACGCCATGGAAAGGGAGGTCCGAGGGCTGCACAAGGCGTCCGGCGCGAAGGACAAGCGACTCGTCATCGTCGACGGCGGCTCGCACGGGACGGACATGCTGAGGAGCAGGGAGGGGCCCGCCCTGGAGGCGAAGCTTCTCGCGTTCATCGCGGACGCGTTCCGCGTCGCGGGTTGAGCCAACCTACCCCGCGGCCCCGCAGGTGACGCCCCGGCTGACCCACCGCGCCCGGCGCCCTGGGTCAGCCGGCCGGGCGCCCTACCTCTTCCTGCCGGGAGGTCTCCGGCCGTCGCGGAGCCTTCGGCTGTCGATGCCGGATACGGCGCGCCCCTCGACCAACGCCGTGGGCTGGACCTCGTCAGAGGTTCGTCACCGCCGGGGCGGTCACTCGTCGCGGATGCTTCGGGCCGTGAGGGATTCCGGTCGGCAGTCGGATGGTGAAGGTCGAGCCCCTGCCCGGGGTGCTGGCCGCGGAGACCGTCCCACCGTGCGCCTCGACGAGTTTCCGAACGATGGCGAGGCCGAGCCCACTGCCTGCGGTCTGCCGGCTACGCGACTTCTCGGCCCGCCAGAAGCGGTCGAAGACCCGCGGCAGGTCTTCGGCCTCGATCCCGGTCCCGGTATCGGTCACCTCGATGAGGACGTCGTCGCCGGTGGATTCGGCGCGGATCGTCACGGCGCCGCCGGTGGGAGTGTGGCGCAGCGCGTTGGCGACCAGATTGCCGATGGCTTGGCGGAGGCGGACCGGGTCGGCGATCAGCACGGGGGCCGCCTCCGCTCGGGTGGACAGTGTGACGCCGGCGCGCTCTGCCCGTTCGCCGTTGGCGTTGGCGACCTGGTTGACCAGATCCGTGACGTCGACGAGTTGCCGGTGCAGGGTCAATGCGCCGGCGTCGGCTGCCGCCAGGTCCTGGAGATCGTCGATGATGTGCTGCAGCAGGAGTGCCTCCTCCAGCAGCGAGAGAATCAACTCCCGGTCGCGCGCGACGATGCCGTCTTCGGCCGCTTCCAGCCAGCCGCGGATGTTGCTGACCGGCGTGCGCAACTCGTGCGCGACGTCGCTGACCATCGTCCGACGCAGCTCTTCCAGTCGTTCGCGGCGTTCGGACATCTCGTTGAACACCGCCGCCAGCCGAGCGATCTCGTCGCGGCCGGTGACCTTGACGCGGGCGGGACCGTTCCCGTCCCGCATGCGCCGGGTGGCGGCGATGAGCGCGTGCAGCGGTCTGACCAGCCGGATGCCGGCCAGCACGGTCACGGTCACGGTCACCAGCAGGACGAGGCCGGCCACCCAGGCGATGCGGGCCGTGTTGGCCGGGGAGAGGTCGAATCCGGCCGGGGCGCCGACTCCCGGTGGGGCGGCGAAGAGCAGCGCCGCCGGTGCGACGTAGGGAGTGAGTTGTTCCCGACGGCTACTGCCGATGCAGTCGGTGACCGACCGGTTGTAGTACGGAAACGGTTGCTCAGCTGACTGCCGGCTCTCGGGCGGCGCCGGCCCGGGCTCGGGGCGCCACCTCTTCCAGGCCGGATCCAGGTCGAGCTGCACCGTGGGTACGTGGCGGCGGTCGAGGCAGGTGTTCACCAACGCGTTGAGCTGGGCCAGCGCCGTGCGCTCCGTCTCGGTCGGCGCTTCGAGGGCGGCTCTGACCGACCCGCAACCGGTGGTACGGGCGGGGTCGGCCCCGGGAGCGTCGAGGTGCGGGCGTCCGCTCGGTCCTTCCACGATGTCGGCGTCGGCTCCGAGCCGAAGGCGGATGCAGTCGGCCGCCTCGGCAGCCGTGGCGCGCAGCTTCGCCCGTTCGTCGGCGGGCAGCAGGAAGGGCCCGACAGCACGAGGGTCGATGCGGTGGGTCGCGGAGTCCGGAGCGAGCGCTGCGTCCACCGCGAGGGGATCGATGGTCACCGACGGGTTGGCGGGTGGCCTGTCCGACCCGGAGCCTGAGTCGGCGACCGGCGTACGGTCCTCGGTCGTGAGGACGATCCGCCGTCCGGTCTCCTGGGCGAGCCGGCGCACCGTCTCGTCGACGCCGGTCCAGTCCCGGTGGGTCGCCCCGTAACCGAGCAGGGTGTCGTAGATGTGGGCGTCGTCGGCCAGGGCCTGGCCCTGCTCGTGCCGGATCGCCCCGGTGGTGGTGCGGACCGCCAGCCAGGCGGTCGCGGCGATGGAACAGACGGAGACCAGCGCAGACAGTGCCAGCAGCCGCAGGAGCAGACTTCGGTGCAGAGGCACGTCACGCGCCATGACGCCGGCCGTCCACGGTGTCGGCCAGCTTGTAGCCGATCCCGAACACGGTCAGCAGGCGGACTGGCTTGCGCGGGTTCGGCTCGATCTTCTTGCGCAGGTTCATGACGTGGGCGTCGATGGTGCGGCTGGTGATGTAGCGGTCGAAGCCGTGGAGGTGTTCGAGCAACTGCTGCCGGGTGAAGGCCCGGCCCGGTTGGGCGGCCATGACGTGCAGGAGTTGGAACTCCGCGGGGGTGCAGTCGACGCGGCGGCCGTCGGCGCTGACCTCGTGCCGAATCGGGTCCACCCGGAGCCCGCCGACCCTCAGCACCGGGTCGGAGCGCGGCTCGCCCCACTTCGTGCGTCGGAGCAGGACGCGCGCCCGCGCCATGAGTTCCCGCGGGCTGTAGGGCTTGGTCATGTAGTCGTCGGCCCCGAGGTCGAGCCCGAGCAGCAGGTCTTCCTCGGTGCAGCGGGCGGTGAGCATGAGCACCGGTAGATCGGACTCCCGGCGCAGGATGCGACACACGTCCAAGCCGTCCACCTTGGGCATCATCACGTCGAGGATGAGCAGGTCGGGCGGTTGCCGGCGGATCTCGTCGAGCGCGTCACGGCCGTTGTGCACCAGGACCACCGAGTGCCCTTCGTGCTCGAGGTATCGGCGCGCCAGGTCGGCCTGCTTCTCGTCGTCCTCGGCGACCATGACGTGTGCGGACATGGCGGCGAGTCTAGGCCCGGTACCGGTCGAAGACGTTCGGCCGACGGAGGCCGACGGCCCCGGCACACAGGATGGGCATCGCTTCCTGACAGGTTCCGCACAACTGGTCGGCGCCCCCAGCGGCATGTCAACCGTTCGCGGGCGCACCGGGCACCTGTGGACGCCAGTGTCCCGGCCCGGCGCGGGGCCGCACGCCTGCGGCGAGCGCAGCAGATCAGGTGCCGGCATCACCTGGCGGGCCCCCGGTGCCCGATCCGCCAGCCACACCTGGCCGGTGCGTCGCCACCGGGGCGGCCCGGAGGCCGCCCCGGCTCACCGACGTGCCCGGACCGACGCGGTGCCACCCCCGGTCACCGCGGGACCCACCCCCGCGCCCGGTTCTGCCCGGGTCGGGATGTCCGCCCGCTCGGCCAGCGCGCGACGTTGGCGCTGAGCCGGCCCGGCCGCGACGCGGGTCGCCACATCGGGTGCACGAGCATCCCGTTCAGCAGGGGGAAGCTGTCCCGCTCGACGTAGCCGTGCCGGCCGTGCAGGACACGCTGGGCGTCGGTGAAGGTCTCCGCGTACGTCGGCAGGCCGACGGTGTCCATCCACCGCTGGCTGCCGGCGAGGACGGCGTCCGCGCGCGCGGCGCGGTCCGGACCGGGCGGCACCGCCAGGATCGCCAGGTGTTGGTGTGCCTGAGTGGGGCGGTGCGCGGCCAGGGCCTGTTCGAGCAGGAGGAATCTCTCCCGGTGTGCGCCACAGGCCGACGCGAGGCGTTCCTCGTACCGGGCGGGTGTCGGGATCGGACGGTAGCGGTGGAACCAGACGGTGGCGGCGGCGCCGGTGCGTAGCAGGAACACGTCGCCGACCAGCAGCGCGTGCTCGGTCCAGATCCGGGCCACGTCGGCCAGCACGAGCGGTCGCTGCCGCTCGTCGGGGACCAGCCAGGCGCCGATGACGGTGGCGTCGAGGCTCGCGGTGACGAGGTCGACGACCCGGCCGACGTCGCACCATCGGGCGCGGACAACAGGTGTGGCAGAGGGCATGGTGCGACTCCTGATCAAGATCATGACCTGGGTACGGCAGGCAGGGCCGACCGGCCGGCCGCCTGGTGGCACCAGACGCCGGTGGTGGTCGACGACACGGGGCCCGCAGGGGGCCTCAGCCCGGCGCGGGCGCCGGAGCGGTCAGGGATGTCCGATGGGGCCGGCCGGCGACGACGTGGCGGGCACGGGCGGCCGTGGCCGAAGTCGGCACGGTGCACCGGCGGCGGGGCGCACGACCGGGTGAGCGTCCGTCCACGGAAGGCCGGCGGCCGGCGTCAGGCGGGTCTGCTCCCGGGCCGGGGTGAGCGGGACGGCAGCCGGTCCGGACCGTCGGGCCGGCAGATCCGCATGCCGGCCGGGGGAGGGGTGAGTGACGCCGTCGAGGCGTCGCCGGCGATCTGGTGCGCGCCGCCGGACGAACCCACGCCGCTGGTGTCGGCGCCCGGCGCGGCGGGGTACGGGGCGATCCCGGGTCGGAGCGGGTGCTGGACGGGGCTCAGGGTGCCACCGCCACCCGCCGTGGACCGCGCCGTCGACCACGACCCGGCCGAGGTGGTGCGCGCCAGGACGGTCGGGGGTCGCTCGGTGCGCGGTGGCGTGACGGACGGCGTCGTCGGCGCTGCCGCCGCGGGAACGGTCGTCGCCGGAGGAGGCGAGTGCCGGGACACGCCGCCCGCCGGGGCCACCCGCTCGATGGGCGGCCGGGGACGGACCCCGACCGGCTGGAGAACGCCCACCACCGGGCGCAGCGGCGCGAGCACCGGATCCAGCGGCGCGAGCACCGGATCGAGGCCACGCAGCACCGGCTCGAGCACCGGGGCCAGGATGGCGCCGACCGGCTTGGTGACCGGCTCCAGCACGGGCGTCAGGACGGCGCCGACGGGCTTGGTGACCGGCTCCAGCACGGGGGTCAGGACGGCGCCGACCGGCTTGGTCACCGGGTCGAGCACAGGGGTCAGGACGGCGCCGACGGGCTTGGTGACCGGCTCCAGGACGGCGCCGACGGGCTTGGTGACCTGGGCGGGCACGGGGGTCGCCGGTGCCGTCACCCGGTTCCGCCCCGGCCGGGGCGTGCTCGCCGCCCCGGTCTTCGTGGGGCGCGGGTGCGCGGTGACGGCTCGGCCCGGCCGGCCGGTCAGGGTGGGCGTCCGGCGCTTCGGCGCCGGCGTCGCGGAAGGGCTGACCTTCGGCGGGGACGACCCGGCCCGGGAGGGCGACGTGGTCGTCGTCCCGCCGCCGCCGGTGGAGCCGGGCCCGGGCGGGGCGTCCGGGGTGTCGGCCGGGACCGTGGGCGGGACCTTCGCGGGGGAGAGGGCCGTCTGGAGCAGGCCGGTCACGCCCCCGACGACCGCGTCCACCGTGACGACGGGTGCCGTGTCGGCGGCGCGTGCCGCCCGATCGTCGCCCGCCTCGTGCCCGATCCAGACGCAGGCGGCCGTGGCGAGCACGAAGCCGAGGCGCAGCGCGAGAGGCGCGAACCGCCCGTTCCGCACGCCCATCACGCACCCCCGGCCTCGGCCGGCCACGAGGACCGACACCGGGCACTCTACCGAAAGCGTCGGTGTGGTGACAGAGCGCGTGCGGCGCGGCGTCCGGGATTCCGGCGGCGCTGGTCAGCTCAGCGTCCCCCGCACCCGGTGCGGGTGCGGCGCGCTCCCCTGTGGAGGGGGGACGGGCGGCGGCAGGACCAGGGCCGCCGGCCACCGGGTCGCACCGTCCGGGGCCGTCCCGTCCAGTGTGGCGGGTTGTCGAGGGCCGCCCTCCGCCAGGAACAGGTCTGCGGTCTCGGTGAGGTGGAGCAGCCGGGTGACGCAGCGGGGCGGCCGGCGCAGCGTCAGTTCGCCCCCGGCCGCCTGGAGCAGGCGGCGCGCCTGGACGAGGGCGCGTACCGCGTGCAGGTCGACGAAGCGGACCCCGGAGAAGTCCAGGACGACCTGCGGGGCCGGGTCGTGGCCGAGGTCGATCGTGAGGTCGACGAGCAGGTGGGCGTTGCTCATGTCGATCTCGCCGCGCACCGAGACGACCGTCACCGATCCCTCGTGCTCCACAGCCAGCGACATCATGGGCGGCGCCGGTGCGCAGACGTGGCCGTCCGGGCGGGCGTACGGCAGTTCGGTGGACATCGCGCCCCCTCGCGGGATGGACCGGACGTGACGACACCGCAGAGCGGTGCCGGTCCTGGGCGCGTGTCTCGACCCGGGCACGACGCTACCTCGCCCGGCCGCTTTCCACACGTCCGGGCGGGCAACGGCCGTCGCGGCGGAACCCGGCCGAGTCGGGCGACGGGGCCTCGGCGCGGCGGGTAGGGTGCGAGGTGCCACGCCGCCCCGGGGCGAGGTCGCCACCGCCGCCCCGGACGCACGGCCGCCGCGCGCGGTCCGGGACGGTGCGACGACCGACGTCCAGGCCCGGGACGCCGGCGGCGTGCGTCCGCCGCGCCCACTCCGGCCAGCGGCTCTCCACCGCCATGTCCGCCACGATCATCAGCGGGCCGGTGGTGGCCGCGTCCAGGCACGGGCCCCCGCCCTGCTCGTACTGGAACTCGTCGAGCCGCAGGGCCAGCTCGCCGGTGTAGGCGGCGGTGGTGGCCTCGGCGCCGTGCACCAGGGTCACCGAGACCTCGGCCGCGACCGGGATGCCGTCGTGAGCGACCTCGGCGATCCGGGTCAGGACGGCGTCCAGACTCGTCTCGTCGTAGCGGGTCGTGCCCAGCTGGATGAAGGCCTCGGTGAGGTCGAGGGGGACTGCGGCATGGCGTCTGACGTCCTTGCGAACCGGCGCAATCGTTCCGGCGGAGCCGGGCAGCGCATGACGGGAACGGCTCACTCCCGTCGGCCGCGGGTGCGGCTGTCGCGGGGGCGGACCGGGGATCATCGCCGCTGCTTGACGCTCGCTCGCGACGCCTGGCGGGCGTCGGCTGCGGGGCACCACTTCACCGTCCCGCCCGGTCGCGGCCACCCCGACACCGCCGGTGCGTCGCCCGCCGGGCGGCGTCCACGGTGCGCCCGGCCGGGCACCGCCGGCGGGCGGTGCGGGTGCCTGCACGCGGGAAACGCGCTGCCCGCCGACGCCGACATGACCGCCGACACGCGCGTCGGGAGGCGGTCACCCTCGCTGGGTGACCGCCTCGCCGGTCGGTCGGCTCAGGCCAGCCGGATGCTGTTCCCCTCGACCGAGACGGCCGCCTCGGGCAGTGGCCCGCCGGCCGGTCCACTGCGTACCGAGCCGTCGGCGATGTCGAAGACGCTGTTGTGGCAGGCGCAGACGATGCTCCCGTCGCGCACGGCGGTGACCGTGCAGCCCTGGTGGGTGCACTTGGCCGAGAACGCCTTGATGGTGCCCTCGGCGGGCTGGGTGAGCACCACCCCCTGGGCGGCGAAGATCTTCCCGCCGCCGACGGGAATGTCCGCGAGCGTGGCCAGCGGCTTCGCCGGCGCCCCCGACCCACCCGCCGCCGGACCGGCCGCCTCGGGGGCGGGCGCGGCCGGCGTCGCCTCGCCGTACGTCTGGCAGCCGGTCAGCAGGGCGCCGACGCCCACCCCGCCGGCGCCGGCCAGCACCGCCCGCCGCGACGGGCATCCGCGATCGCGGTCGTCGACCATGTCCGTGCCTTCCTCCTGGTACGTCACAATCCGACCCCGAACGTGGTGAAGTACCACAGCGACGAGGTCAGCCAGATCCCCATCAGCACGGTGAAGACCACCCCGCCGGCCACCGGCAGCACCCAGCCGGCCAGACCGGGCCGGGGCAGCGCGAGCATCTTCGTGGTGAAGGCGCCGAAGAAGAGGCAGCCGAGCAGCGAGTGCAGCAGGGTGCGCAGGTCGTGGTCGGCGAAGCCGAGCGCGTAGAGGCAGTGCACCGCCACCGGCACGGTCAGCAGGAACGCGATCCGGCCCGACCAGCGGTGCGCGGTGCCCGCCCAGGCCGGCGAGAACCCGCCGAGCCGCCCCCACATGGCCAGCGCGGAGAGCAGCTGGACGACGGCGAAGGCGGCCGCCCCGCTGCCCAGCCACACCTTCACCGCCTGCGGGCTGGAGAAGCCGGCCAGGTTGACGGCGATCCCGGTCGGCGTGTGGAGCCGGCCGTAGACGCCCGTCGCCACCGCGACGGCCGCGCCGACCAGCAGCGGAACGACCAGGGACGCCCGTGGCGCGCCGATCGGGGCCGGTCGGGCCGGCGCGGGAGCCGGGTCGAACTGCACGTGCACGACCGGCGTGGTGTCCTCGCCGGACTCCGCGCCGGTCATGCGCCGGTGACCGACCCTCACTCGGCCGTACCCGCTGCGGGCGCCACC
Source organism: Micromonospora sp. URMC 105 (assembly GCF_051386295.1). Classification (NCBI taxonomy): domain Bacteria; kingdom Bacillati; phylum Actinomycetota; class Actinomycetes; order Micromonosporales; family Micromonosporaceae; genus Micromonospora; species Micromonospora sp. URMC 105. The sequence continues at coordinate 101,772 of NZ_JBPQTL010000003.1, forward strand.
GGCTCGGCGGTGACGGTGAGGCCGTCGACGATCGTGGTGCCGAACGCCGGGTCGAGTGGCGGGGCCGGCACCGGGGTGCCGTCGCGGGTGAGCACGCCGATCTGGGAACCGTCCGGCAGCATGATCCAGCCGCCGTCCACGCCGGTCTTGCGGAGCGCGGCGGTGGCCCGGTAGAGCACGGGCGCGGGCGTGGCACTGGCCTTGGCGGTGAACGTCCAGCGCCGCTTGCCGACGACCAGTTCGCCGGAGACGTCGCCGTCGGCGACCGTGCCGGTGAGGGTGGCGTCCTGCTTGCCGCTCAGTCGCAGCCGACCGTCCGCGGCGGTGCCGCGCAGCCAGATCTCCAGACGCTTGCCGTCGCAGACGTACGCCACCGCCGTGCCGTCCGTGGCGGTGATGGCGATGGTGGCGCCGCTGTCGAGGCGGCCGGTCCAGTTGGCGGTGACCGGCGCGGGCGGGGCGCTGGTGGGTGCGCCGGGGCGGCTGCGCTGCTCCGACGGCTGCGCGGGCGGCTGCCCGGGTGCCTCGGCCGGCGGTGCCGGGGACGCGTCGGGCGGGGCGGTGGCGCCGGCCGAGGGGGCGGCGCCGGCCGTCGGCTGGACCGTACGCGGCGCCGCCTGGGCGCTCATCGCGAACAGCACGGCGGCCGTGCCGGCCCCGGCCAGCAGGGTGAGCAACGGGGTGATGCGCTTCATGAGCAGCTCCCTTCACCCGTTCGTACGGTGCCGGGGCGCCGGTCGTTCAATCCGCGCGCCGATCGGTCGCCACAATTCCGGGTGTGCTCCACGGCCGGCTCAGCCGACGGGCACGGTCGCGGTGACGGTGGCCTGGTCGATGTCGCTGGTCCGGACGGTGAAGCGCAGCGTCCACTCGCCCCGGACCGGGAAGGTGATCTCCGCGCTGCCGTGGTGCGGTTCGGGCGTGTCGACCGGCACCCGGACCGGCTCCACGCCGGCCGCCGGCAGGGCCAGGCTGACCGTCCACTCGAGGACCGGCAGCGCCTGCCCCTGCGGGGTGTAGACGTAGGCGTGCAGGGAGTTCGGCACGCCGACCCGCACCGGGTAGACGTCGAACTGCAGGGTGTAGAGGCCGCTGGTCAGCGTCTGGGCCACCCCCTCCCGGCTGGCCCGGGCGGCCTCGGTGTCCGCCGTGCGGCCCGGCGGCGTCTGCACCAGCACGGCGCTGAGCGCCAGCACCAGCGCGGTCGCGGCCAGCTCGGCCCCGGCCGCCCGGGTGAGCCGGCCCGGCCGCCCCGCCGCGAGCCCCCGGCGCACCAGGCGGCGCTGCCCGGCGGCGACCGCCAGCACCGCGCCGAGCAGGGCGGCCTTGCCGCAGAGCAGCCGCCCGTACGTCGTGTCGAGCAGCGCGGCGGGCCGCCCGAGCTCGAACGCGGCCTGCGCGACGCCGCTGGCGACGAGCCAGCACACCGCGAGGGTGGCCAGCCGGGACCAGGCGGGCAGGACGCGGGCGCGCACCCGCTCGGGCAGGCCGGGCAGCAGGAACGCCACCAGCGTGAGCAGCCCGCCCAGCCAGACCGCCATCCCGGCCAGGTGCACGACGCCGATGGCGACGCTCACCGGCGGCAGCGGGGCGGCCACCGGGTGCCCGGCCAGCGGCCAGGTGCTCAGCGCGGCGACACCGACCACCGCCAGCGCGGCTCGTCGCCGGCGGCCGGACCGGCCGGCCACGACGGCGGGCAGCAGCGCCGCGGCCACGCCGACCAGGGCCAGCCGGGCCGCCAGCACCGCGCCGACGTCGCCGGTGCCCACCGCCCGCAGGTCGGCCGGGGACAGCTCGCCGACCGGCGCCCCCACCATGTCCGCGGCCTGTCCCACCCATTGTCCGACGGTGGCCACGACCACCAGGCCGAGCCCGGCGCAGGCGGCGACCACCACCGGGCGGCGTGACCGTCGGCGCGGCCACATCCCGACCGCCAGCGACACCGGGCCGACGGCCAGGACCAGTCCCAGGTAGCCGACGTACCGGGCGGCCGGCGCCAGCGCGCCGCTCTGCCGGGTGTCCCCGTCGGGCGGCGGGGGCGTCGCCGAGGGGGCGCCGGCGGAGTAGGTGAAGCTCCCGGCCACCGGGTGGCTGTCGGCCGAGATCACCCGGTAGCTCACCAGATAGGTGCCGAGCGGTCGTTCGGGCACCCGCACCGGGATGCGCAGGGTGCCGCCGCGCACCACGGGCTCACCCGTGTGGACCTTGCGTCCGTCGGGGCCGAGGACCTGCACCCGCCCGGCGACGGGGGACACCGGCTCGCTGAAGGTCACCACCACCTCCCGCGGCGGGTAGCCGACCACCGCGTCGCGGACCGGGCTGGTGGCGACCAGCACGGCGTGGGCGGCGGCGGGGCTGGGCGGTGCCAGCGGTACGGACAGCAGGGCGAGCAGCAGCCCCAGCAGCGCGGCGGTTCGGGTACGCACGACCAGTGGTTCGGATCGGACGGCCGTACGGTTCAACGCGGACGGATCTTGGATCACCCGGCGGGCCGGCTCAGCCGGTGGCGCAGGGCGAGTTGCAGGGTGAGCCGGGCGTCGGGGTCGTCCAGCGCCGGGCCGAACAGTTCCCGGAGCCGGCGCATCCGGTAGCGGACGGTCTGCGGGTGGGTGTGCAGCTCCTCGGCGACGGCGACCACCTGCCCCTGCCGGCGCAGCCAGCTGTGCAGCGTCTCGGCCAGCGCGTGCCGGGCGGCCGGCCGGACGGCGTCCAGCGCGGCGAGCGCGGTGCCGGCCAGCCGGTCGGCGAGGCCGGGTTCCCATGCCGTGAGCAGGGTGAGCAGCTGCTCGTCGCAGCTCACCAGCCCGTCGGGCAGCACGCCCTCGTGCTGCAGGGCCAGCGCGCGCCGGGAGAGCCGGTAGGAGAGGCGGGCCCGCCGCGACTCGACGGCCGGGCCGAGCGCCGCCCGCCGGCCGGCCAGCGCGTGGCGGGCGCGGACCAGCCGCCCGGGTGTACCCGGGTCGGGCAGCACGATGCGTACCGCGTCGTCGATGACGGTGGCGATGGCGCCGCCGCCGGTGGCCCGGGCCAGGTGCTCGGCGTCGGTGCCCTCGGCGCTGATCACGGCGAGGCTGCGGGGCAGCGGCCAGCGGGCGGCGTCGGCGGCGGCGTGCAGGGCGTTCTCGGCCGGGGGCTCGGGCTGGACGAGCAGCGTGATCAGCCGCCGTCGGGTGGTCGCCCAGTCCTGGGCGGCGTCGCGCTGCTCGTCGAGGAACCCTTCCGCGGCCGCGCCGGCGAGGGCGTCGGCGAAGCCGAAGAGCGCCCCGGCGACGACGTACAGGTCGGCCGGCGCCGGACCGGCCGGGCCGGCGTTCTCGACGACGAAGGCCCAGATGTCGCGGGCGCCGAGGGTGAGCACGGTGCGCAGCGCGTCGACCCGGTGGCCCTCCCGGTACTCGGTGCGGCCGAGGGTGTGGAACACGGCCCGGGTGGCGGCGAGGTCCCGGGCGGGGTCGGCGACCGCCTCGACGAACGCGTCGACGGCGGTCTCCACGCCGAGGGTGAGGCCCTGCCCCTGCCCGCCGGTGAGCGACCGGCCCTGCGCCCGCATGGCGGCGCGGACGGTGCCGAGGATCCGCCGGCGCAGGGGTGCCCGCAGCGCGCGCAGGTGCTCGCCGACCGCCGGCGGGAGGGCGGCGAGGCCCGGCTCGATGTCGATCAGCGCGTCGGACACGCCACCGCCCCTCTTCTTGTCATCCGGGTGACAAAAACTACTCCGGATCTTGCGCGTGCGCCGCCACCGTCTTGGCACCCTCGTACGTAGCGTCGGGGGCATGGATACGGATGTCATCGTGATCGGCGCCGGGCTGGCCGGTCTGGTCGCCGCCGCCGAGGCCGCCGACGCGGGTAGGCGGGTGCTGCTGCTCGACCAGGAGCCCGCGCAGAACCTCGGCGGGCAGGCGTTCTGGTCGTTCGGCGGCCTCTTCCTCGTCGACTCCCCGGAGCAGCGGCGGATGGGCATCCGCGACTCGGTCGAGCTGGCCTGGCAGGACTGGACCGGCAGCGCGGCCTTCGACCGGCCGGAGGACCACTGGCCGCGCCGGTGGGCCGAGGCGTACGTGCACTTCGCCGCCGGTGAGAAGCGGGCCTGGCTGCGGGGGATGGGTCACCGGGTCTTCCCGGTGGCCAGCTGGGCCGAGCGGGGCGGGGGAGCGGCCCACGGCCACGGCAACTCCGTACCCCGGTTCCACGTCACCTGGGGCACCGGTCCCGGGCTGGTCGAGCCGTTCGCCCGGCGGGTCCAGAAGGCCGTCGACGACGGCCGGGTGCGGCTGCTGTTCCGGCACCGGGTCGACGAACTCGTCACCGCCGGTGGCGTGGTCACCGGGGTACGCGGCACGGTCCTCGAACCCGACGACGCGCCGCGGGGGCAGAGCACCTCCCGGGTAACCGTCGGCGACTTCTCCTACGGCGCACAGGCGGTGATCATCACCTCGGGCGGCATCGGGGGCAACCACGACCTGGTCCGGCGGGCCTGGCCGGCGCGGCTCGGCGCGCCCCCGGCCCGGATGGTCGCCGGGGTGCCCGCTCACGTGGACGGCCGGATGCTGGCCATCACCGAGGCCGCCGGCGGGCAGGTGATCAACCCGGACCGGATGTGGCACTACACCGAGGGCCTGCGCAACTGGGACCCGGTCTGGCCGGGGCACGGCATCCGGATCCTGCCCGGCCCGTCGTCGCTCTGGCTCGACGCGACCGGCCGGCGCCTGCCCGCGCCGCTCTTCCCCGGCTTCGACACCCTGGCCACCCTGAAGTACCTGCGTGGCACCGGCCACGACTACAGCTGGTTCCTGCTCACCCAGAAGATCATCGAGAAGGAGTTCGCGCTGTCGGGCTCCGAGCAGAACCCGGACCTGACCAACCGCAGCGTCCGGCAGGTCCTGCAACGGGTCCGTCCGGGCGCGCCCGGCCCGGTCGAGGCGTTCAAGCGCCACGGCGCCGACTTCGTGGTCGCCGACAGCCTGGAGCAGCTGGTCGACGGGATGAACCGGCTGGCGGCCGAGACCGGCGGCCCGCAGCTCGATGTCGCGCCGCTGCGCCGCCTGGTCGAGGCGCGCGATCGCGACGTCGCCCACCCGTTCGGCAAGGACGCCCAGCTGCACGCCGTCCGGGGTGCCCGCCGGTACCGGGGCGACCGGCTGATCCGGGTCGCCACGCCGCACCGCCTGCTGGATCCGGCGGCGGGCCCGCTGATCGCCGTCCAGCTGCACGTGCTGACCCGCAAGACCCTCGGCGGGCTGCACACCGACCTCTCCGGCCGGGTGCTGCGCCCGGACGGCGAGCCGCTGGGCGGGGTGTACGCCGCCGGCGAGGTCGCCGGGTTCGGCGGCGGCGGCATGCACGGCTACAACGCCCTGGAGGGCACCTTCCTCGGTGGCTGCCTCTTCTCCGGGCGGACGGCCGGGCGGGCCGCCGCGGCCGCCGTCGCCTGACCCGCCGACGACGGCGCCCCGTGCCGATGCCGGGACGGGGCGCCGTGCGGTGCGGGCGGTCAGCCGGTGGGGAAGGTGTCCGGGGTACGGATGCGCTCGCGCATGAGGACGCCGGACTCGGTCAGCACGCCGGTGCCCGCGTACGTGCTGCCGGCGCAGGTGCCGGGCCGGAAGGCGGCGCTGCCCTCGTCGGCGTCGGAGTACGTCCAGTTGGCGTAGCTGATCTTCAGCCGGTCGAGCAGGTTCAGCCAGGCCGTGCTGCTGGCCGCGTCGACGGCACCGCCACCGGTGTAGGTGACCGTGCCGAACTCGGTGACGAACAGCGGCAGCCGGGCGGCGGCCCGCTCGACCTCGGCGCGGTAGCTGTCCTTGTGCGAGGCGGCGTAGAAGTGGAACGCGTACATGATGTTGCCGGCGTTGACCGGATTGTCGACCACCTCGGTGGAGTTGCCGCCCTCGGAGACGCCCAGTGAGGACCAGGCCCGGGTGCCGACGACGACGATCGCGTCCGGGTCGTTGACGCGGATGACCGGGATGACCTGCTCGGCGTAGTTCTTGATGGTCTGCCAGCTCACGCCGTTGGGCTCGTTGGTGATCTCGTAGATCACGTTGTTCCGGTTCGCGTTGCGCGCCGAGACGGCGGCGAAGAAGGTCTTCGCCCGCTCCAGGTTGTACATCGGGTCGCCCGGCGTCAGCGTGTGGAAGTCGATCAGCGCGTACATGCCCCGCTCGCCGGCCTCGTCGACGAGGGTGTTGACCCGGTCGGTGAAGGCGGCGGGGTTGGTCTCGTAGCCGCCCTCCTGCACGTACATCGAGATCCGCAGCAGGTCGGCGCGCCAGTCGGTGGCGAGCGCGTCCAGCGACGCGTCGTTGTAGCACCGGGCGAACCACTGCAGGCCGTGCGTGCTCATGCCCCGCAGCTGTATCGGTCTGCCGTACTGGTTGCAGAGGTTGACCCCGCAGACCCGGAGCTGACCGTTGACCGCCACCGGTGTCTGGCCGGTCGGCGGCGGCGTGGTGGGGGTCGTGCTGCCGGTGCAGGCCGTGCCGTTGAGGGTGAACGACGTGGGCGCCGGGTTGCTGCCGGTCCAGGTGCCGTTGAAGCCGATGGTGGTGGACGCGCCGGTGGCCAGGGCGCCGTTCCAGCTCAGGCTCTGGGCGGTGACGGCCTGGCCGCTCTGCTGGTAGGTCGCCGACCAGCCCTGGCCCACTCGCTGGCCCGCGTCGGGGAAGCTGAAGCCGAGGGTCCAGCCGTTGACCGCGTCGCCGAGGTTCTTGACCGTGATGTTGGCGGTGAAGCCGCCGGGCCAGGAGTTGGTCGTGTAGGTGACGGCGCAGCCGGGCGCCGCCATCGCGGTGGCGACCGGCAGGAGCGCCGACGCGCCGATGGTGAGTGCGGCCGCGGCACCGGCGGCGAGCAGGTGCCGCCGTGTCGGGCGGGGGATCTTCTGCATGGGACCGTCTCCATCTGTACGGGGGGTCGGGTGCGAGGTGGTGGTGCCCCGGTCCGGCGCCTGGACCGGGTGGCGGTGGTGCCCACACACCGCACTCGCCGGTCTGGGCGGTCCCCGTTGTCGCCTCGATGCCCGGACGAGGCTCGGGAGCGCTCCCATGGCAGCCTAGAGCGGTCCCGGACCTCCCCGCAACATGTCCATGTGTCGAAGTCTTCGCGGCGCGATCGCCCGTGCTGACCGGCCCCGCGCCCCGGTGACCGAGGCGCGGGGCCGGTCGGCAGAGGTCAGCGGCCCTGCAGGGACCGGACGTTGTCCCCGAAGGTCCAGCCCTTCGCGCCGTCCCAGTTCAACGACCAGGTCATCAGGCCCTTCAGCCCGCCCCGGTAGGTGTTCCACGCCTGCGCCACCGAGGCCGGCGGCAGGTGACCGCCACCGGCGCCGGGCTGCGCCGGCAGGCCGGGGACCTGCTTGTCGTACGGGACGCGGATGGTGGTGCCCTGTACGACGAGTCCGGTGTGGAGGCAGTCCGTCTGCGCGGTGAAGCCCTGCACCGTGCCGGCCGGGTAGGAGTCGCCGGAGCAGCCGTACATGCTGCCGTTGTAGTACTGCATGTTGAGCCACCAGAGCCGGCCGTTGTCGGCGTACCGCTTGATGATCGGCAGGTACGCGCCCCAGATGGAGCCGTAGGTGACGCTGCCTCCGGTGACGTACGCGGTCTCCGGGGCCATGGTGAGGCCGAAGCTCGCCGGCATCTGGGCGAGCACCCCGTCGATGATCCGGATCAGGTTCGCCTGGGAGGTGGAGAGCCGGTTGATGTCACCGCTGCCGGTCAGCCCGGTCTCGATGTCGATGTCGATGCCGTCGAAGTTGTACTTCTTCAGGATCGGCACCACGGTGACGACGAACCGGTCGGCGACCGCCGCCGAGCTGAGGTCGATGCCGGCGGTGGCGCCGCCGATCGACAGCAGGACGGTCAGGCCGGCCGCCTTCGCCTGGCACATCTCGGCGGGGGTGGGCACCTTGACGGTGACGTCCATGCCGTCCTCCCAGAGCACCGTGCCGTCGGAGCGGATCACCGGGAAGGCGGCGTTGACGACGTTGTAGCCGTGCGCGGGGATCCTCGCATCGGTGATCGGGATCCAGCCCAGCGGCGGGTGGACGCCGTTCGCGGCACCGTCCCAGTTCTCCCAGTAGCCCTGGAGCACCTTGCCCGCCGGGCGGGGCTTGACCGCGCAGGTGGGCGTGCCGGGCGGGGGAGTGACGGTCGGCGACGGCGTGGGCGTGGGCGGCGACGTGGGTGAGGGGGGCGGGGAGGGCGTGCCGTCGCAGGCGCCCAGGTCCGTCCAGAGCGAGGGCGTGGCGGCCGGGTTCCAGCCGGCGCCCGCCGGTGGCGTGTGGGTCACCAGCGCCTGGTAGCGCCGGCCCGCGTAGCTGACCTGGCTGCCCGCCGGGTAGGTGGTGCCCTCGGTCCAGGCCGGCGCGGTGCAGGCGGCCGCGGCGACGTCGGTGGCCGCCTCCGCGAACCCCTGGGTGGTCGGCAGGGCGGCGGCGGTCGCGGCCAGCGCCACGCCGACGGCCAGGGCGGTGAGTCGGGGTCGAAGTCGCATGACATACCTCCTCGTCGATGCGCCGGAGGCTATCAGTTAACTTTGTTAAATGTAAATGCATCGCTGCAATTGGCGGGACGCACCGCGCCGCGCCGGCCCGGCCAGGCGGTGCGGGGGTGAGCCCTGCCACCCCGCCCGCGCCGGGTGCGGTGGGCGCCCGTCGCCGGTCTACCGTCGTCCCGGCCCGTCGACCGCCCGCCCGGGCGGGCGGCGGCGTGCCGCCGAGCACAGTCGATCCCGCGAAGGACGGTCACATGCGCGCCACCGTGATCCACGGCCCGAACGACATCCGCGTCGAGGAGGTTCCCGACGCCGCCGTGCGCCACCCGACCGACGCCGTCGTCCGGGTGGTCACCGCCTGCATCTGCGGCAGCGACCTGTGGGCGTACCGGGGCGTCGCCAGGCGGGAGCCCGGCCAGCGCATCGGCCACGAGTTCCTGGGCGTGGTCGAGGCCACCGGCGCCGAGGTGACCTCGGTGCGGACCGGCGACCTGGTGGTCGCCCCGTTCGTCTGGTCCGACGGCGTCTGCGACTTCTGCCGCGAGGGCCTGCACACCTCCTGCCCGCACGGCGGATTCTGGGGCGAGCCCGGCTCCGACGGCGGGCAGGGCGAGGCCGTGCGCGTCCCGTACGCCGACGGCACCCTGGTGCGGCTCCCCGCCGAGGCCGCCGGCGACGACCGGCTGCTCGCCGCGCTGCTGGCGCTCTCGGACGTGATGTCCACCGGCCACCACGCGGCGCTCGCCGCCCGGGTCCGCCCCGGCGCCACCGTCGCCGTGGTCGGCGACGGCGCGGTGGGCCTCTGCGGCGTGCTGGCCGCCCGGCGGCTCGGCGCCGAGCAGATCATCGCGCTGGGCCGGCACCCCGCGCGCACCGACATCGCCCGGGCCTTCGGCGCCACCGACGTGGTTGCCGAGCGCGGCGAGGCCGCGGTGGCCGCGGTCCGGGAGCTGACCAAGGGCCAGGGCGCGCACGCCGTGCTGGAGGCCGTCGGCACCGAGGAGTCCATGCGTACGGCGATCTCGATCGCCCGCGACGGCGGCGCGGTCGGCTACGTCGGGGTGCCGCACGGCGGCAGCGCCGGGGTGGAGATCCGCCAGATGTTCAACCGCAACGTCGCCCTGGGCGGCGGGGTCGCCCCGGCCCGCGCGTACCTCCCGGAGCTGCTCGCCGACGTGCTCGACGGCACCATCGACCCGTCCCCGGTCTTCGACCGGACCGTCACCCTCGACGGGGTGCCCGACGGGTACCGGGCGATGGACGAGCGCACCGCGCTCAAGGTCCGCATCGCCTTCTGACCCGCCACTACCGACGGTGACGACGCCGCCTCTGGTGGGCGGCGTCCGCCGTACCGTACGGTGCTCGCCGTGACCGTAGACGATCACTGTCCGACCGGCCCCGTGGCCGTCCTCGCTAACCCCACCGCGGGCCGGGGGCGGCACGGTGACCTGCTGGCCGCAGTGCTGGAGCGACTGGCTGCCGGCGGCCGCCCGGTCGAGCTGCTGACGGCGCACGACCCGGGCGAGGCGGAGGCGGCCTGTCGCGCCGCCGTCGCCGGTGGCGCGGGCGCGTTGGTCACGGTCGGCGGCGACGGCACCGTCCACCGCGCGGTGCAGGCCGTCGCCGGTACGGCGGTGCCGTTCGGGCCGGTCCCGGCCGGCACCGGCAACGACTTCGCGGTCGACACCGGTTTCCCGGCCGACCCGCTGGCCGCCGCCGACGTGATCGCCGCCGCGTTGCGCGAGGGCCGCAGCCGCCCGGTCGACCTGGCCCGGATGACCGGGGCGGACGGCGGCGACCGCTGGTACGGGGCGGTGCTCGCGGCGGGCTTCGACGCGATCGTCAACGAGCGGGCCAACCGGATGCGCTGGCCGCGCGGCCCCCGCCGGTACGACCTGGCGATCCTGGTGGAGCTGGCCCGGCTGCGCCCGCGCCGCTACACGCTGCGCCTCGACGGCGAGGCGCACGAGCTGGACGCGGTGCTGGTGGCGGTCGGCAACTGCCGCAGCTACGGCGGCGGGATGCGGATCTGCCCCGACGCCGACCCCACCGACGGGCTGCTGGACGTGGTGGTCGGCGGTCGGTTCGACCGGCGCACCCTGATGCGGGTCAAGCCCCGCATCTACCAGGGCACCCACGTGACGCACCGGCTGGTGCGCAGCTATCGGGCGCGGACGGTGGAGCTGGCCGCCGAGGGGATCACCACGTACGCCGACGGGGAGCGCTCGCTGGACCTGCCGGTGCGGATCACCGCCGTGCCGGGGGCGGTGCGGCTGCTGCGCTGAGCCGTACGTCCGTGTCGTTCGGCGCGGCCTCGGGGCGCCCCGATCCGGCTGCGGCGCGCGCCGTGCCGGCCCGTACGGCGCCGATGCTGGCGGCGATCACCAGGGCGATGGCGAGCACCTCCGTCAGGTGCAGGTCCTGCCCGAGGACCAGCCAGCCGGCCAGCGCGGCGAGCGCCGGGCCGAGGCTCATCAGCACCGCGAAGGTCGAGGTGGCCAGCCGGCGCAGCGCCAGCAGTTCGAGGGTGTAGGGCAGCACCGAGGCGAGCAGCGCCAGCCCGGCGCCGAGCGCCAGCACGGCCGGGTTCCACAGCCGCGCCCCGGCGTCGGCCAGCCCGAACGGCAGCGTCAGCAGGGCCGCCACCGTCATGGCCAGGGCCAGCCCGTCGGCCCGGGGGAACCGGCCGCCGACCCGGGCCGAGCAGACGATGTACGCCGCCCAGAGCGCCCCCGCGCCCAGCGCCAGGCCGGCGCCGGCCGGGTTCAGCCGGTCGAACCCGCCCTGGCCGAGCAGCGCCACCCCGGCCAGCGCCAGACCGGCCCAGCACCACGCGGTCCAGCGGTGGGCGGTCAGCACCGACAGCACGAGCGGCCCGAGCACCTCCAGGGTCACCGCCGGCCCCAGCGGGATCCGCTCGATGGCCTGGTAGAAGACCGAGTTCATGCCGGCCAGGGCCAGCCCGAACAGGACCACCGACGCCCAGTCGCCCCGGCTGTGACCCCGCAGCCGGGGCCGGCACACCAGCAGCATCAGCAGCGCGCCGATGGTCAGCCGCAGCGTGACCGTGCCCGCCACCCCGGCCCGCGGGAAGAGCAGCGCGGCGACCGCCGAGCCGAAGTGCACCGACAGCGCGCCGCCGAGCACCAGCCCGACCGCCCCCACCTGGCCGGTTCCCCAGCGTCGCAGAATGCGGGCGGGCGTCGACGCTCGGGCCTGGGAGTCCATTCCCGCGACGCTAGTGCGCCCACCGGGCCGGCCCGCAGCCGGTGGCCCGCCACGTGCAGGCCGGCACACCAGCGCAGGGGTCACGCCGGCCGGTCGGCGCCGGCGAGCCGGTCCAGCCACTCGGCGAGCAGCGCCCGCTCGGCCGGGGTGAGATCGCCGGTCAGCTGCGGCAGCGCCGCCCGCAGCGCGACGGCGTGGCGTACCGGCCGGTCGGGTGGGCGGACGGCGCGGGCGGCGGGGCTGTCGGCGCAGACCGCCGTGACGACCGCTTCCCGGGTGGCGACCGACAGGCCCGGGTCGCCGCCCTGGATCAGGGTGAGGGTGACGCCGCAGCTGGCCGCGTGGATCATCTCGGCCGCCCGGTCCACGTCGACGCGCAGCCGTCCCGCCTCGGCCACCCGCACGACGAGCTGGCGGAAGATGTCGGCGGCCACCCGGGCGGCGGTGGGGCGCGCCCCGGGGCGCGGGTCGCCGTACATCAGGGTGTGGAAGGCCGGGTTGGCCACCCCGAACCCGACGTGCATGTCCCAGCCCCGGCGCAGGTCGTCCACCGGGTCGTCGGCGGGCTCGTGGGCGGCCTGCGCGTGCAGGTGCGCGGCGAAGCCGTAGCTGGCGGCGGCGTCGAGCAGGCCGCGCATGTCGCCGAACTGGCGGTAGATGGTGGGGGCCTGCACCCCGGCGGCGCGGCTCACCGCACGGGTGGAGACCGCCTCCCGACCGCCCTCGGCGAGCAGCGCGGCGGCGGCCCGCACGATCCGGTCCCGGGCCGACGTCTCGGTCACGATAGCGACGATAACCTCCCGGTGTTAGCGACCGACGCTAACGCGAGTATCAAGATCCTGTTAGCGCTGAGATGTCGTCGCAGGTCAGTCGCGCAGTGCCAGGTCGAGCACCGCGCCAATACCGTTGTCACGGCCCGGGTCGGCGCAGGGCAGCACCAGCACCGCACAGCCCGCGTTCACCGCGCCGGCGTCGGCGGGGGTGTCGCCCACCATCAGGGTGCGCTCCGGGTCCACGCCGAGCATCCCGCACGCGCGCAGGAAGATCCCCGGGTCCGGCTTGCAGCGTCCCACCTCGTACGACAGGGCGTAGGCGTCGACCAGAGCGTCCAGGCCCCAGGCGGCGAAGATCGGCCGGATGTCGAAGCCGATGTTGCTCACCACCGCCACCTTCACCCCCGCCTTGCGCAGCGCGCCCAGGGTGTCCGCCACCGCCGGGTAGAGCACCCAGCCCTCCGGGACCAGCAGCCGCTCGTAGAGCGCCTCGGCGAACCCCTCGATGCCCGCGTCCACCGTCTCGGCCAACCCCGTGTACGCACCCCGGTGCGCGTACGGGTAGAGGTCGCGGTCGGCCCAGATCTCGGCCAGCCGGGGCGGCACCCGCGCGGGCAGCGGCCCGCCCGCCCGGCCCGCGGTGACCAGTCGGTCGGCCAGCGCGGTGGCCCGGATCCGCTCCAGCGTCACCCCGCAGGCGGCGGCCGCGTGCCGGACCCACTCGTGGGCCTCCTCCACCTGGGCCAGGGTGCCGTGGAAGTCGAACAGGACCGCCTCCACGTGACGGCGGGACGGACCCGGGCGGACGGCGTCGTCGGCGCCGCTCGGGACATGGGGTGGTTGGGCATGATCCGGCACGTCGTGCACCCTACCGACCCACTCCGACCGGCCTGGCGGACGGCCTTGTCAGGTAGCCGTGCGCGGTACGCACTAATCTTGGAGACATGTCGAGCCCCGCCGAGCGGTACGCCGCGGCGCGCCGCCGGGCCGCGCAGGCCTCTCAGTTCCCGGCGCTGGACGAGTTCGCCCTCGATCTGGGGTTCGATCTCGACGACTTCCAGCGCGAGGCGTGTCAGGCGCTAGAACGGGGAAGCGGCGTACTCGTCTGCGCTCCCACCGGCGCCGGCAAGACCGTGGTCGGCGAGTTCGCCGTACACCTGGCCCTGCGCGGGACGCCCGCGCGGCCGGCGGCGGCCGACGGTGACCCGCAGGCGCCGGCCCGGCGCAAGTGCTTCTACACCACGCCGATCAAGGCACTGTCCAACCAGAAGTACCACGACCTGGTGGACCGCTACGGCGCCGAGCAGGTCGGCCTGCTCACCGGCGACAACGCGATCAACGGCGACGCGCCAGTGGTGGTGATGACCACCGAGGTGCTGCGCAACATGCTCTACGCCGGCTCGGCCACCCTGGAGGGCCTGGCCTACGTGGTGATGGACGAGGTGCACTACCTCGCCGACCGGTTCCGCGGCGGGGTCTGGGAAGAGGTGATCATCCACCTGCCCGCCTCGGTCACCCTGGTCTCGCTGTCGGCCACCGTCTCCAACGCCGAGGAGTTCGCCGACTGGCTGGTCACCGTGCGCGGCGAGACCGCGGTGGTGGTCAGCGAGCACCGGCCGGTGCCGCTCTGGCAGCACATGCTGGTCGGCAAGCGGATGTTCGACCTCTTCCACGACGCCGACGCCGCCCGCAAGCACGACGTGCACCCGGAACTGCTGCGCTACACCCGCGACACGGTGCGCCGGCTGGAGCTGGGCGAGGGACGCAGCGCCGGCCCCGGCGCCGGCCGCCGCGGCCCCCGCTGGCGCGGCCCGATGCGCCCGGACATCGTCGACCGGCTCGACCGGGAGGGGCTGCTCCCGGCGATCCTGTTCATCTTCAGCCGGGCCGGCTGCGCCGCCGCCGTGCAGCAGTGCCTCGCCGCCGGGCTGCGCCTCACCTCGCCCGAGGAGCGCGCCGAGATCCGCCGGGTGGTCGAGAGCCGGGTCACCGCCATCCCCGGCGAGGACCTGACCGTGCTGGGCTACTGGGAGTGGCTCGACGGGCTGGAGCGCGGCCTGGCCGCGCACCACGCCGGCATGCTGCCGGTGTTCAAGGAGGTCGTCGAGGAGCTCTTCGTCCGCGGCCTGGTCAAGGCGGTCTTCGCCACCGAGACCCTCGCGCTGGGCATCAACATGCCGGCCCGCTGCGTGGTGCTGGAACGGCTGGTCAAGTTCAACGGCGAGGCGCACGTCGACCTGACGCCGGGGGAGTACACCCAGCTCACCGGCCGGGCCGGCCGGCGCGGCATCGACGTCGAGGGGCACGCCGTCGTGGTCTGGTCCCCGGAGACCGACCCGCGGCACGTCGCCGGCCTCGCCTCCACCCGCACCTACCCGCTGCGCTCCAGCTTCCGGCCGTCGTACAACATGGCGGTCAACCTGGTCGGCACCGTCGGCGCCGAGCCCGCCCGGGCGCTGCTGGAGTCGTCGTTCGCGCAGTTCCAGGCGGACCGGTCGGTGGTCGGCCTGGCCCGGCAGGTGCAGCGCAACACCGAGACCATCGAGGCGTACGGCGTGGAGGCGGCCTGCCACCACGGCGACTTCGACGAGTACTTCGGGCTGCGGGTGGCGATCGCCGACCGCGAGCGGGCCATCGCCCGGCAGGGGCAGACCCAGCGCAAGGCGGCGGCGGTGGAGTCACTGGAGCGGCTGCGGGTCGGCGACGTGATCCGGGTGCCGTCGGGGCGGCGGGCCGGGCTCGCGGTCGTCCTCGACCCGGCCACCGGCGGCTTCGGCGAGCCGCGCCCGCTGGTGCTCACCCAGGACCGCTGGGCCGGGCGGGTCAGCCCCGGCGACTTCACCACCCCCGCGGAGGTGCTCGCCCGCATCCGGGTGCCCAAGCACTTCAACCACCGCTCCCCGGCCGCCCGGCGCGACCTCGCCGCCGAGGTCAGCGGCACCGGCCTGGACCGGCACGGCGGTCGCCGCGGCGGCCGGTCCCGGCAGGCCGTCGGCGAGGACCACACGCTCAGCCAGCTCCGCACCGAGCTGCGCCGGCACCCGTGCCACGCCTGCCCGGACCGGGAGGAGCACGCCCGCTGGGCCGAGCGGCGCCGCCGGCTGGAGAAGGACACCGAGGAGCTGCGTCAGCGGGTCGCCGGCCGCACCGGCTCGCTGGCCCGGACGTTCGACCGGATCGTCGCGCTGCTCACCGAGCGGGGTTACCTCGCCGCCGACGGTGGGGTCACCGACGCCGGCCGGATGCTCGGCCGGATCTGGACCGAGGCGGACCTGCTGGTCGCCGAGTGCCTGCGCCGGGGTGTCTGGGACGGGCTCTCCCCGGCCGAGCTGGCCGCCGCCGTCTCGGTGGTGGTCTTCGAGGCGCGCCGCGACGTCGACGAGCGGGCCTCGCTGCCGCGCGGTCCGGTCGCCGACGCGGTCGACGAGACGCTCAAGCTGTGGGGGGAGATCGAGGCCGACGAGGCCGGCCGGGGTCTCACCGTCACCCGCGAGCCGGACCTCGGCTTCGCCTGGCCGATCTACCGCTGGGCCCGGGGCGAGGCCCTGGCCAAGGTGCTGGCCAGCGGCCACGAGATGGACGGGGAGATGCCGGCGGGCGACTTCGTGCGCTGGTCCCGGCAGGTCGTCGACCTGCTCGGGCAGCTCGCCGACTCCGGTGGCGCCTCCGCCGAGCTGCGCTCCACCGCCCGGCAGGCGATCGCCGCCGTCAACCGGGGCGTGCTGGCGTACCACTTCTCCACCTGAGCCCCCGCGTCCGCCGTCCCGGCCCGCGCCGCCGCCCGCCCCGGGCCGGTGGTCAGGGCCGGTCGGCGAGGGCGTCGACCAGCCGCCGGCACGAGCCGGCCAGGTTCCACCGCTGCGCCAGCTCCAGCAGCCGCTCCGGCTGCGCGGGCGCCGCCGGCAACGCGGTGGGCAGCTGCGGCAGCGGGACGTCCCGCGCCACCTCCACCACCTTCGGCGCGACGGCCAGATAGCCCCGCGCCGCGTCCAGCTTGGTCCGCAGGCCGGGCGCGAAGCCGGAGGCGGGGTCGTCCAGCGCGGCCAGGATGCCGGCCAGGCCGCCGTACCGGTCGATCAGCCGGGCGGCGGTCTTCTCACCCACCCCCGGCACCCCGGGCAGCCCGTCGCTGGGGTCACCGCGCAGCGCGGCGAAGTCGGCGTACCGGTCGGCGGGCACCCCGTAGCGGGCCCGGACCGCCGCGTCGTCGCAGTCGTCCAGCTTGGCCACGCCCCGGCCGATGTAGAGCAGGCGTACCCCGCGCACGTCGTCGACGAGCTGGAACAGGTCGCGGTCGCCCGAGACCACCTCCACCGGCGCGTCCTGGGTCACCGACAGCGTGCCCAGCACGTCGTCGGCCTCGTAGCCGGTCGCGCCCACCGCGGTGATGCCGATCGCCTCCAGCACGTCGAGGATCATCGGCACCTGCGGGGAGAGCGTGTCCGGCACCACCTCACCGCCCTCCGGGGCCACCCGGTGCGCCTTGTACGACGGCAGCAGCTCGACCCGCCAGGCCGGCCGCCAGTCGTGGTCGAGCGCGCAGACCATCCGGTCCGGCCGGCGGGTGCGGATCAGCTGGGCGAGCATGTCGAGGAAGCCGCGTACGGCGTTGACCGGCTGGCCGTCCTCCGTCTTCGCGGCCGACTCGGGGATGCCGAAGTAGGCGCGGAAGTAGAGACTCGGCGCGTCGATCAGCAGGATCGGGGGTCGCTGTGTCACGCCCGACAGCCTGTCACAGCACTACGACGGTGTGCAGACGGCGCGTCCCGGCGCCACGACCTGCCCGGCTCCCGGCCGACCACGGCCGGTCGGGCTACCGCTGGTCGTCGTGGCGGTAGAGCGTCTCGCGGCGGGCCGCGTACTGCAGGGCGTAGCTGGCCAGCAGCAGCACGATCGCCAGCGCCACCTCGACGCCGGCGAGGACGCCGTCGGCGACGGTGAGGCCGAACGCGAGCAGCGCCAGCCCGATCACGGTGAGGATGCCGGCCGCGATCATCCGGCGACGTCGTGCCGTTGCGCGCTCCTGCGTCACCGTCCCCACCTTCCCGCCCGTCACCTCCGCTCCAGGCTATCGGCGGCGCCGGGGAGGCGGACGACAATCCGGTGACGGCCCGGGCCGGTGCCCGTTCACCGGGCGCCCAGGACCTCCCGGCGCTCGACGTCGTCCACCCGCAGGTCGGTGAAGTCCCGCAGCCGGCGCACGGGGGACAGGAGCAGTGCCAGCGGGGCGCACACCGTGGCGGCGGCGAAGACGAAGAGGGTGGCCCGCGCGCCGACGAGACCGGCCAGGGCTCCGGCGACCACCCCGCCGACCGGAATGGCGCCCCAGGAGACGAAGCGGACCGTGGCCATCACGCGGGACAGCAGCTCCGCAGGGCTCGCCGTCTGCCGGTAGGTGCGGGTGGTCACGCTGAGCACCACCACGCCGCCGGCGAAGACCACGTTGCCGACGGCGAACGCCAGGTACGCCGGCCAGCCGACGCCGAGGGGCACGACGGACGCGCCGGCCACGGAGATCACGCAGGCCACCAGCACCGCCCGGGCGGTGCCCCACCGGCCGGTGATCCACGGGGTGAGCGCCGCGCCCACCAGCGAGCCGGCGCCCTCCACGGCGAGCAGCACCCCGACCAGCACGGCCGGGGCGTGCAGCTCCCGGACGAGGTAGAGCGGGTAGACGGCGAGCTGCGCCCCGCAGACGAAGTTCACCGCCGTGGCGGACCACATGGTCGGGCCCATGACCGGGTGCCGGGTCACGTACCGCCAGCCCTCGCCGATCATCTTGCGCACCGGGGGCCACCGGTCGGGGGCGTCCGTGCGGCGAGCGGGCAGGGAGCGCAGCAGCACCGCCGAGACGAGGTAGCTGGCCGCGTCGACCAGCATCGTCGGCACCGCACCGAGGGCCTGCACGGCGAGCCCGCCCAGCGCGGGACCGCTGAGCTGGGTGCCGGCGTGGGTGGCGGAGGTGAGGCTGTTGCGGGAGTGCAGCTGCTCGCGGCTGACGATGGCCGGCAGGAAGGTGGCGTTGGCGACGTCGAAGAGCACGTTGGCGAAGCTGACCACCAGCGCCACGACGACCAGCTGGGCGACGGTCAGCCACCCCCACCACCAGGCCAGCGGGATGGACGCCACCGCGACGGCGCGGCCCAGGTCGGCGCCGACCTGGGCGCCGCGCAGCGGCAGCCGCTGCACGATGACTCCGGCGGGCAGCCCGATGACGAGCCAGGCGACGTAGTTGGCGGCGGCGACCAGGCCCATCTCGAACGCGCTGGCATCCAGCACGGTCAGCGCGGTCAACGGCAGCGCGACCGCGCCGACCGCCGACCCGACCAGGCTGGTCGTGCCGGCGGCCCACCAGCGCCAGAACACCCCGGCCCGTTCTTCGACGGTCATGACCGTCAACCCCCGTCCCCGAACCAGTGAGTTCCAATCTGGAACGGACTATAGTCGACGCCGGACCGAGCGAGGGGGTGGCAGATGAAGCGGTCGGACCTCGCCGACGCCGACTGCGGCATCGCCCAGGCGCTCGGCGTGCTGGGTGACTGGTGGACCTTCCTGATCGTCCGTGACGTCGCCGGCGGCACCACCCGCTTCGACGCGCTCCAGCGTGAGCTGGGCGTCAGCCGCCGGGCGCTGACCGAACGGCTCGCCACCCTGGTCGAGCACGGGGTGCTGCGCCGGGAGCCCTACTCGCGCCACCCGCCGCGCTACGACTACCTGCTCACGCCGAAGGGTGAGGGCCTGCTGCCGGTGCTGGTCGCGCTGCAGGACTGGGGTACCCGGCACGTGATGGGCGACGGGGCCCTGACCGCCACCGCCGCCGCCGAGTCCGCCGAGGTCCGCCGGGTGCATCAGCTCGTCGGCCGCCGGCTGCCGCCGCTCACCCTGCCCCGGCACGACGGCGGCGGGGAGCCGCCGGCCGTGCCCGGCCGCTGGACCGTGCTCTACCTCTTCCCCGGTGCGTTCGCTCCGGGTGGGCAGGGACTTCCGCCGGACTGGGCGGACATCCCCGGCGCCGTCGGGTGCACGCTGGAGGCCCGCACGTACGCCGACCGGCACCACCTCATCCGGGCCGCCGGCGCCGAGGTACGCGGGGTGAGCACCCAGCGTCCCGACCAGCTGCGCGCCTTCGCCGAGTACGCCCGGCTGCCGTACCCGCTCCTGTCGGACCAGGACGGGCGGCTCGCGGCGGGGCTGCTCCTGCCGACGTTCCGGGCCGGCGGGACGGACCGGTTCAAGCGGCTGACCCTGCTGGTCGACCCGGACGCGGTGGTCCGCGCGGTGCAGTTCCCGGTGACCGACCCGGCCGGCTCGGTCACGGAGATGGTGGAGCTGGTCCGGCGGTGGTGCGGCCGCCCGTCGCCGCGCTGACCGGTGGGGGCCACCGCCGCGAGCCGGGGCCGGCCGGCGGCGGTTCGACGCGGGTCGGACGCGGCCGGGCAGGCCGGCCCCGGGCCCGCGCCGCCGGTGTCACGCGGGCGCAGCTCACCTGCGGGGTCGTCGGCCGCTGCGTCCGGCCCGGGCAGTGTGCATACTTGCGCGGTTGATGTTGTCGCCGGGGCGGGTTCCGCCGTGCCCGGTGACTCGGCGATGGGGGCGAGTGGTGGTCGAACAGACGGTGCCGCGGCGACGTGAGACGGCTCCGGGCACGGTTGCCCCGATGACCGATCCGGGCCTGCGACAGCTGCTGGCGGGCCTGACGGCGGTACGCGACGGCGACTTCGGCACCCGGCTGCCCGAGGACGCCGACGGGCTGCTCGGCGAGATCGCCACCGTCTTCAACGGCATGGTCGACCAGTTGTCGCTCTTCACCTCCGAGGTGACCCGGGTGGCCCGGGAGGTCGGCACGGAGGGCCAGCTGGGCGGTCAGGCCGAGGTGCCCGGCGTGTCGGGCACCTGGAAGGACCTCACCGACTCGGTCAACGCGATGGCCGGCAACCTCACCGACCAGGTCCGCGACATCGCCGAGGTCGCCACGGCGGTTGCCCGGGGCGACCTGTCGCAGAAGATCACCGTCGACGTGCGGGGCGAGATCCTCGAACTGAAGATCACCATCAACACGATGGTGGACCAGCTCTCGTCCTTCGCCGACGAGGTGACCCGGGTCGCCCGGGAGGTGGGCAGCGAGGGCCGTCTCGGCGGCCAGGCCGAGGTGCCCGGCGTCGCCGGCACCTGGCGCGACCTCACCGACTCGGTCAACTTCATGGCCGGCAACCTGACCAGCCAGGTCCGCAACATCGCCCAGGTCACCACCGCCGTGGCCCGGGGCGACCTGTCGCAGAAGATCACCGTCGACGCCCGCGGCGAGATCCTGGAGCTCAAGAGCACCATCAACACGATGGTGGACCAGCTCTCCTCCTTCGCCGACGAGGTGACCCGGGTGGCCCGGGAGGTGGGCACCGACGGGCGGCTCGGCGGCCAGGCCCAGGTCAGCGGCGTCGCCGGCACCTGGCGCGACCTCACCGACTCGGTCAACTCGATGGCCGGCAACCTCACCGACCAGGTCCGCAGCATCGCCCAGGTGGCCACGGCGGTGGCCCGCGGCGACCTGTCGCAGAAGATCACGGTCACCGCGCACGGCGAGATCCTGGAGCTCAAGAACACCATCAACACGATGGTGGACCAGCTGTCGTCCTTCGCCGACGAGGTCACCCGGGTGGCCCGGGAGGTGGGCACCGAGGGACGCCTCGGCGGCCAGGCCGACGTGAAGGGCGTCTCCGGCACCTGGAAGGACCTCACCGAGTCGGTCAACGTGATGGCCGACAACCTCACCGCCCAGGTACGCAGCATCGCGGAGGTCACCACCGCGGTCGCCAAGGGCGACCTGACGCAGAAGATCCGGGTCGACGCGCGGGGGGAGATCCTGGCGCTGAAGGAGACCATCAACACGATGGTCGACCAGCTCTCCGCGTTCGCCGACGAGGTGACCCGGGTGGCGCGCGAGGTGGGCACCGAGGGCCGCCTCGGCGGTCAGGCGCGGGTCTCCAACGTCGGCGGTACCTGGAAGGACCTCACCGACAACGTCAACGAGATGGCCAACAACCTCACCAACCAGGTGCGGTCGATCGCGCTGGTCGCCACCGCCGTCGCCCAGGGCGACCTGAGCCGGCAGATCACTGTGGAGGCCAAGGGTGAGGTGGCGGTGCTGGCCCAGACCATCAACACGATGGTCGGCACGCTGAGCGCGTTCGCCGACGAGGTGACCCGGGTGGCGCGCGAGGTGGGCACCGAGGGCCGCCTCGGCGGTCAGGCCCGGGTGCCCAACGTGGCCGGCACCTGGAAGGACCTCACCGACAACGTCAACTCGATGGCCAACAACCTCACCGGCCAGGTCCGCAACATCGCCCAGGTCACCACGGCGGTGGCGCAGGGCGACCTGACCAGGAAGATCGACGTCGACGCGCGCGGCGAGATCCTCGAACTGAAGACCACCATCAACACGATGGTCGACCAGCTCGGCAGCTTCGCCGCCGAGGTCACCCGGGTCGCCCGGGAGGTCGGCAGCGAGGGCCGCCTCGGCGGTCAGGCCGAGGTCGAGGGCGTCTCCGGCACCTGGAAGCGGCTCACTGAGAACGTCAACGAGCTGGCCGGCAACCTGACCCGCCAGGTGCGCGCGATCGCCGAGGTGACCAGCGCCGTCGCCACCGGCGACCTGACGCGGTCCATCACCGTGGACGCCCCGGGCGAGGTCGGCGAGCTGAAGGACAACATCAACTCGATGGTGGAGTCGCTGCGCGAGACCACCCGCACGAACCAGGAACAGGACTGGCTCAAGACCAACCTGGCCCGGATCTCCGGGCTGATGCAGGGCCACCGCGACCTCGAGATCGTCGCCGGTCTGGTGATGAACGAGCTGGCACCCCTGGTCTCCGCGCAGCTCGGCACGTTCCTGCTGGTGGACGACCTCGCCGAGGGCAAGACGCTGCGGGTCGTCGGCGGCTACGGCCACGACGCCGCCCGGCGCCGCTACGCCCTCGGCGACTCGCTGGTGGGCCAGGCGGCGCTGAGCAAGCGGGCCATCGTGGTGGACACCGTGCCGGCCGACTACGTGACCGTCTCCTCCAGCCTGGGGGCCGCCGCCCCGCTGCACCTGGTGGTGCTGCCGGTGCTCTTCGAGGACCAGGTGCTCGGCGTCATCGAGCTGGCCAGCATGAGCCGGTTCACCGACATCCAGCGCGACTTCCTCGACCAGCTCACCGAGACCATCGGGGTGAACGTCAACACCATCGTCGCCAACGCCCGCACCGACGTCCTGCTGACCGAGTCCCAGCGCCTCGCGGCCGAGCTGCGGACCCGGTCGGAGGAGCTGCAGGCCCGCTCCGAGGAGCTGCAGCGCTCGAACGCGGAGCTGGAGGACAAGGCGGCGCTGCTGGCTCGGCAGAACCACGACATCGAGACGAAGAACTCCGAGATCGAGCAGGCCCGCCAGGAGCTGGAGGCCCGGGCCCAGCAGCTCGCGCTCGCCTCGAAGTACAAGTCGGAGTTCCTGGCCAACATGAGCCACGAGCTGCGCACCCCGCTGAACTCGCTGCTCATCCTGGCCCAGCTGCTGGCGCAGAACCCGAACCGCAACCTGACCGGCAAGCAGGTCGAGTACGCGACGGTCATCCACTCCGCCGGCACCGACCTGTTGCAGCTGATCAACGACATCCTCGACCTGTCGAAGGTCGAGGCCGGCAAGATGGACATCAACCCGGAGACCTTCGATCTGTCGGTCCTGCGCGACTACGTCGACGCCACCTTCCGCCCGTTGACCACGCCGCGCGGGCTGGAGCTGGACATCGTCACCGGTCCGGACGTCCCCACCACCCTGCACACCGACGAGCAGCGGCTGCGCCAGGTGCTGCGCAACCTGGTCTCCAACGCGGTCAAGTTCACCGAGCGGGGCAGCGTGCAGCTGCGCATCGAGCGGGCCCGGCCGGACGAGCTGCCCGGCGGTGTCGAGCCGGCGGAGACCGTCATCGCGTTCCGGGTCACCGACACCGGCATCGGCATCGCCGAGCAGCACCTGAGCGCCATCTTCGATGCCTTCCAGCAGGCCGACGGCACCACCAGCCGCCGCTACGGGGGCACCGGCCTCGGCCTGTCCATCAGCCGGGAGATCGCCCACCTGCTGGGCGGCCGGATCACCGCGCAGAGCGTCCTGGGCAAGGGCAGCACCTTCACCCTCTACCTGCCCGCCACCGTCGTCGGACCGTACGCCACCGACCCCGCCGGCTTCGCCGGGCACCTGGCCGGGCCGGTCGAGCCGGAGGTCCACCGGCGTACCGAGCAGCGGCGCATGCTGGTGGTGGAGGGCCACGACAAGGGGCTGCTCACCATGCTGGCCCAGGGCGTCGCGGCGGGCCCGGCCGAGCACGCGGTCGACGTCTCCACCGCGGTCGACACCGCGTCGGCGATCGAGGCGCTCACCGCGCACCGGCACCACCTGCTGGTGCTGCACCTGGACATGTCCGTCGACGGCGGGACGGCGCTGCTCAAGGCGCTGGAGGACGACCCGGACCTGCGCCGGCTGCCGGTGCTGGTGTACCACGGGCAGCCGTTGGCCGCCAGCCAGGAGACCCTGCTGCAGGCCATCGCCAAGGACCGGCCCCTGGAGGTGCTGCGCAGCCTCGACGACCTGCGCGAGCGCATCGCCCTGCACCTGTCGGTGGAGAGCCCGGATCGGGTCGTACCGCTCACGCCCCCGGCTGCGGAGCCGGCGCTCGCCGGGGATCCGCTGCTCACGGCGCTGGCCGGGCGCAAGGTCCTGGTCGTCGACGACGACGCCCGCAACGTCTTCGCGCTCACCAACATCCTGGAGCTGCACGGCATCGACGTCGTCTACGCGGAGAACGGCCGCAAGGGCGTCGAGACGCTGATGCGCCACGACGACATCGACCTCGTGCTGATGGACGTGATGATGCCGGAGATGGACGGGTACGCCGCCACGGCGGCGATCCGCGCCATGCCCCGCTACGCCGACCTGCCGATCATCGCCGTCACCGCCAAGGCGATGCACGGCGACCGGGAGAAGAGCATCTCCTCGGGCGCCAGCGACTACGTCACCAAGCCGGTCGACGCCGACGACCTGCTGCACTGCATCCACCGCTGGCTGACCAGCTGACGTAGGCGGTCCGCCTCCCGGCCCGGTCGTCCGGGAGGCGGACCGTCGCCCGATCGGCCGCCCCGGCGCCGCCACCGGCCCTAGCATCGGGCTCAGCGGCAAGACGGACGGGTGGTGAGGCCGTGCGGTTCTCGACGCGCGGCCCGACCGCCCGGGTGGCGCAGGATCATCCGGCCACCACCTTCGAGATCTTCTTCGACCTCGTCTTCGTCTTCGCGCTCACCCGGATCATCGCGTTCATGGGCCAGCCGCCGACGCCGGAGTCCATGGCGCGGGGGCTGCTGCTGCTGATGCTGCTCTGGTTCTCCTGGTCGTCGTACGCCTGGTTGGGCAACCAGACGCCGGCGGACGTCGGGGCGGTCCGCGCCGGCGTCCTGGTCGCGATGGCCGCGCTCTTCGTCGCCGCCCTGGTCATGCCGGAGGCCTGGTCGTCCGGTCCGGGTCTGGACGCGCCGCTGCTGCTGGCGCTGGCCTATGTGCTGCTGCGGGTGGTGCACCTGGTGCTCTACTACTGGTCGGCGGCGGCGACGCCGGGCCTGCGGGCCCGCATCCGGGCCTTCGCGGCGGCCAGTGCCGTCGGCTGGGTGCCGCTGGTGCTCGGCGCGGTGCTCGGCGGTACGGCGCAGTCGGTGCTCTGGGTGCTGGCCTTCGCGATGGAGGTCGGCGGGCAGCGGGTGGCCCACGCCTTCCGGGGCGGCTGGCCGCTGCGCGGCCCGCACCACTTCACCGAACGCCACGGCCTCGTGATGATCATCGCGTTGGGCGAGTCGCTGGTCGCGGCCGGCGTCGGCGCCGGGTCGGCCGTGACGCGGCCGCCGGTCCTGGGCGTCGCGCTGATCGGGCTCGCGGTGGCCGCGTGCCTGTGGTGGCTGTACTTCGACCACGTCGCACCCGCCGCCAGGCGGAGCCTGGACCTGTCGACGGGGGACCGCCGGGACCGGATCGCCAGCGACGCCTACAGCCTCTCGCACCTGTTGCTGGTCGTCGGCGTCATCTACGTCGCGCTCGGCGTCGAGGAGGTGTTGACGCTCGTCGCCGGCGGGCACGGCCCGGCACCGGCGGGCGAGCACGGCATGGCGTCGGCGGGCGAGCACGGCCCGGCACCGGCCCACGAGTCGATGAGCTGGCCCGGGGTCATCGCCCTGTACGGCGGGGCGGCGCTCTTCCTGGCCGGGCGGCTGCTGTTCCGGTGGTTCTCGGTGCGTGCCCCGCGCCGGACCCAGGCGGCCCTGGTCGGGCTGATCCTGGTGCTGCTGCCGGTCGGCCGGGCCCTGCCCGCGGCGGCGGCGCTCGGCCTGCTCGCCGTGGCCCTCCTGGTGATCGCCGTCCAGGAGCGGCTGCGCCGCACCGGCTGAGCGCGCCGCCGCCAGACCGGGGCCGCGAGCCACGGCCACCGCCTTGCGGTGCCCTGCCAGGGTGACCGACTCCCGGGACCGCCCAAACGACCGTTAAGCTGACGGGGTGGGAACCGACGAGCTGTATCCGCCCGACCGGCTGGCCGCCGCGCGCCGCGCCACCGCCGCCGCCGGCCTGGACGCGCTGCTGCTCACCCCCGGCTCCGACCTGCGCTACCTGACCGGCTACGACGCGCACGCGGGGGAGCGGCTGACCTGCCTGGTGCTGCCCGCCGAGGGGGAGCCGACCCTGATCGTCCCCGCCCTGGAACGCCCGGCCGCCGAGGCGTCCCCGGCGCCGGCCACCGGAGTGCGCATCGTCGACCACGCCGACGGCACCGACCCGTACCCCCTGGTCACCGCCGCCCTCGGCGGACCGGTCGCGGCGGTCGGGCTGGCCGACCGGATGTGGGCCGAGCAGGTCCTCGCGCTGCGCGCCGCGCTGCCGGGGGCCACCCAGCGGCTGGCCGGCGAGGTCCTGCGCGAGCTGCGGATCCGCAAGTCACCGGCCGAGGTGGCCGCCCTGGCGGAGGCGGGTGCGGCGATCGACGCGGTGCACGCCCGCATGGGCCAGTGGCTGCGCCCGGGGCGGACCGAGGCCGAGGTGGCCGCCGACATCGCCGCGGCCATCCGCGCCGCCGGTCACACGACGGTGGACTTCGTCATCGTCGCCGCCGGCCCGAACGGCGCGAGCCCGCACCACGGCACCTCCGACCGCCCGATCGGCGCGGGCGAGCCGGTCGTCGTCGACATCGGCGGCACCATGCCGTCGGGCTACTGCTCCGACTCGACCCGCACCTACCTCGCCGGCGGGCGTGCCCCGGCCGAGTTCACCGAGTACTTCCAGGTGCTGCACGACGCGTACCGCGCCGCGGTGGCCGCCGTCGCGCCCGGCGTCACCGCCGAGGCGGTCGACGCCGCCGCCCGCGAGCCGATCACCGCCGCCGGGTACGGCGCCGCCTTCCTGCACCGCACGGGCCACGGCATCGGCCTGGACGGGCACGAGGAGCCGTACGTCGTCGCGGGCAACTCCCGGCCGTTGGAGCCCGGCATGGCCTTCTCCATCGAACCCGGCATCTACCTCGCGGGCCGGCACGGCGCCCGCATCGAGGACATCGTCGTCTGCACGACGGACGGCGTGCACCGGCTCAACACCACCCCCACGGAGCTCATCGCGCTATGACTGTCGACCGGATCCTCCCCACCGACGAGGCCCACGACCTGCTCGACCTCGCCACCGACCTCGCCGACCGCGAGCTGGCCCCCCGGGCCGCCGGCTTCGAGGAGCGCGCCGAGTTCCCCCGGGAGGTGCTGCGCACCCTGGGCCGGGCCGGCCTGCTCGGCCTGCCCTACGCCGAGGAGCACGGCGGCGCCGCCCAGCCGTACGAGGTCTACCTGCAGGTGCTGGAGATCCTGGCCGGCCGCTGGCTCGCCGTGGCCGAGGCGGTCAGCGTGCACACGCTGTCCTGCTACCCGGTGGCCCAGTTCGGCACCGATGCCCAGCGCAAGCTGCTGCCCGACATGATCGGCGGGGAACTGCTCGGGGCGTACTGCCTCTCGGAGCCGCAGGGTGGCTCGGACGCCGCGGCGCTGACCACGAAGGCCGTCCGCGACGGCGACTCCTACGTGGTCACCGGCACCAAGGCCTGGATCACCCACGCCCGGATCGCCGACTTCTACAACATCTTCTGCCGCACCGGCGGGCCCGGCCCGAAGGGCATCTCCTGCCTGCTCGCCGACCGGGGCACGCCGGGCATCCTGCCGCAGGCCGCCGAGCGCACGATGGGGCTGCACGCCTCTCCGGTGGCCCAGATCGCCTTCGACGACGCGCGGGTACCCGCCGACCGGCTGATCGGCGGCGAGGGGGCGGGCTTCCGCATCGCCATGTCCGCCCTGGACTCCGGCCGGCTCGGCATCGCCGCCTGCGCGGTCGGCCTGGCCCAGGCCGCGCTGGACTACGCGGTCGGCTACGCCAAGGAGCGCCGGCAGTTCGGCCAGGCGATCATCGACTTCCAGGGGCTCGGCTTCAACCTGGCCGACCTGGCCACGCAGATCTCCGCCGCCCGGGCGCTGATGCTCTCCGCCGCCCGGCTGCGCGACGCCGGCCGTCCGTACTCGATCGAGGCGGCGAAGGCGAAGCTCTTCGCCACCGACGTGGCGATGCGGGTGACCACCGACGCGGTGCAGGTGCTCGGCGGCGCCGGCTACGTCGCCGACCACCCGGTCGAGCGGTACATGCGGGAGGCGAAGGTGCTGCAGATCGTCGAGGGCACCAACCAGATCCAGCGGCTGGTCATCTCCCGGGCCCTCGCCAAGGGCTAGCCTGTCCCGGTGACCTTCCCCCGGATCACCGTCGACCCCGAGGTGATGGGCGGCGCGCCCTGCGTGCGGCAGTCCCGGATCCCGGTGGCCACCCTGCTGGCGATGATGGCGGAGGGGATGTCGGTCACCGACATCCTCACCGACCTGCCCTTCCTCGACGAGGAGGATATGGCGGAGGTGCTGAACTACGCGGCCGATGCGGTGCGCGACCGGACGGCCCGCCCAGCGTGACCGCGGCCGGCCGGTCGTCGCACCAGGCCCCCGCACCCGGTAGGTTGCACGCCGTGGAGGAGATCGACCGCGCCATCGTCGCCGCACTGACCGCTGACGGTCGGCTGTCGTACACGGATCTGGCGGAGAAGGTGGGGCTGTCGGTCTCCGCGGTGCACCAGCGGGTCCGCCGGCTGGAGCAGCGGGGAGTGATCAACGGGTACGCGGCCCGGGTGTCCTTCGAGGCGCTGGACCTGCCGCTGACGGCGTTCGTGGCGATCCGCCCGTTCGACCCGTCGCAGCCGGACGACGCGCCGGAGCGGCTGGCCCACCTGCCCGAGATCGACTCCTGCTACTCGGTCGCGGGGGAGGACTTCTACCTGCTGCTGGTGCGGGTGGCCGGCCCGGCCGACCTGGAGCGGGTGCTCCAGGAGATCCGCACCGCGGCAAACGTCACCACCCGCACCACGGTGGTGCTCTCCACCCCGTACGAGGGGCGGCCGCCGAAGATCGACCTTGACCCGCGGACCCGGGCGCGGTCCCGGGCCAACGGCGAGCCGGGCTGAGCGGGCCGGTCAGGCGCCGTTCCAGCGGAGGATGACCTGCCGGCCGTGCTCGTGCCCGAGCACGCTGACGGTGGCGGTGTCCAGTCGCAGCTTGCCGCCGCCGGACGGGGGCAGCCCGATCCAGCGTGCGCCGACGACGCGCAGCTGGTGCGCGTGGCCGACCAGCGCGACGCTGCCCTGCTCGAGCAGGGGAGTGACCCGGGCGAGCAGCCGGTCGACCCGCTCGCCGACCTGTTCGGGCGTCTCGCCGCCGGGGCAGCCGTCGGTCCAGATGTTCCAGTGCGGCCGTTCCTGGTGGATCTCCACCGTGGTGCGGCCCTCGTACTCGCCGTAGTTCCACTCGACGAGGTCCTCGTCCACCTCGTCCACGGTGAGACCGGCGAGCTGCGCGGTGACCCGCGCCCGCGTGCGGGGGCTGGACAGCACCCGGGCGAACTGCCGGCCGACCAGCACCCCGCCGAGGGCGCGGGACTGCCGCTCGCCGTCGGGGGTCAGCTCCAGATCGGTGTACGAGGTGTGCTGGCGGCTCGCGCTCCAGGCGGTCTCGCCGTGCCGGACGAGGAGGATCTCGCTCATGCTCCCAGTCAACCAGCACCGGCCGGTGCCGGCTCGGCGGAACCGAACCACCTATTGTCCTAGGACGCGCCAGAGGGTGTGCCCCGTCGCCCCTACCCAGCCACCTCAAGATAGTGTCCTAGGATGCCTTACAGGGTGTGCGCCGCCGCACGCACAGACGGGCAAGGCGCCAGAACGAGCCGTTTGAGCGCGCGACGGCCGGGGAGGCACCGGGAGAGCGGGGCGGTTCCGTCCGCTCTCACCGCCGGAGCAGCAGGAGGCGAGATGAGCTTCACGGAGAAGGTGAACAACAAAGCCCAGCAGCTCGCCGGCGTCGCGAAGGAGCGGATCGGCGACGTCACCGACAACGAGCGGTTGCGGGGCGAGGGCGCCGTCGACCAGAGCACCGCCCGGGCGCGGCAGACGGGCGGGGAACCCCGGGACGCCGGTCGCCGGGCCCGCGACACGTTCCACTGACCCGGGCTCGTGCCGAGCGGTCCCCGGGCACCCGCGGGGGACCGCTCGGCTAGCGTTGCGGCGTGACGGTCGCCCGCTCCCTGCTGCTGTTCGCCCTGGCGGCGCTCGCCGAGATCGGCGGCGCCTGGCTGGTGTGGCAGGGCTGGCGGGAGCACCGGGGCCTGTGGTGGATCGCGGCCGGGGTGATCGCGCTGGGCTGTTACGGCTTCGTGGCCACCTTCCAGCCGGATCCGCACTTCGGCCGGATCCTGGCCGCGTACGGCGGCGTGTTCGTGGCGGGGTCGCTGGTGTGGGCGATGGTGGTGGACGGCTTCCGGCCGGACCGCTGGGACCTGGCCGGGGCGGCGATCTGCCTGGTCGGCGTCGCGGTGATCATGTACGCCCCTCGCGGCTGACGCCCGTGACCGCCGCCATGTCGTGACGGCGGCGGTCGGCCACCAGCATCACGGTGAGCAGGGCGGTCACCACGGCCAGGTGCAGCACGGCGTTCAGCGCGGCACCGATCGGGGTGCTGAGCAGGATCAGGACGGCGACGGCGAGACGGTCGGCCAGCCGGCCGATGCCGAAGACGCGACGCGCGTCGGCCATGGCGGCGAGGAAAAGCGCCGGGCCGCCGGCGAGGGCGAGCGCGGCCGGCCACCCCGAGGGTTCGTCGGGGTGGGCGACGACGGCGTGCAGCCCGGTGGCGGTGAGGACGACGCCGAGCAGCAGCACGAAGTGCCCGAAGACGTAGACGTGGGCGGTGAGCCGGGCGCGGGTGGCGGCATCGGCCTCGGCGAGGGCGTGCTCGGTGGTCGGGGTGTCGGTGAAGTACGTCCACCAGAGGGCGGCGGGCAGGGCGAGGGCCAGCACGACGGCGCCGGCGGTGCCGGGACCGAGGTGGTCGAGGGGTACGCCCGCGCCGATGGCGATGACGGTTTCGCCCAGGGCCACGATGAGCAGCAGTCCGTGCCGTTCGACGAAGTAGGCGGCGCCGATCCGGAAGCTCGCCGCCACGCCGATCCAGGAGTGGCGGGGGATCAGGTAGGGCAGGACGCTCTGGGTGAACACGGCCGCGATCCAGAGGGCGGTCACGGCGGGGCCGGTGAGCAGGCCGGCGGCGAGGACCAGGGCGGCGGCGCCGAGGTTGTAGGGGGCGAGTCGGCGGACGCCGGCGCGGGCGGTGCTGCGGGCGAACAGGGTGAGGTGGACGGTGACGACGATCAGGTAGCCGAACCCGAAGAGCAGGCCGCTGCCGGTGAGGGCGTCGGGGAGCGTGACGGCGGTGAGCAGGAAGCCGGCCATGCCGGCGAAGAGCAGGAGTTTGCGGGCGGGCCGGCGGGGCGGCACGTGGTTGGTGAGCCAGGCGTAGCCGGTGTAGAGGTACCAGAGCAGTCCGAAGATCAGGACGGTGCGGCCCAGGCCGGTCCAGTCCAGGTCGGTCTCGAGCAGTTGCGCCAGCTGGGTGATGGTGAGGACGAAGACGACGTCGAAGAAGAGTTCGACGGGGGTGACCCGGTCGGCGGTCTCGGAACGGTCGGCTGGTGGAGGCCGCATGTCGTGACGCTAGCGCCGGTCAGGCGGGCCGGGGAGCAAAGTCGCCACCCCCGCCGGCCGAGGTGGCCGGGCGGGGGTGGCTCGATGGTGCCGGTGGTGCGGGTCAGTCGTCGCGGTGCGCGGCCCACCACTGCCGGCCGGTCTCGGGCAGGGTGTCGATCGGGTCGTAGTAGGCGTAGCGCTTGTTGAGCGCCTCCAGGTCGGCCGACTCGATCGAGGTGCGGTAGTTCTTGGTCCAGTACGAGATGCCGCGGTCGCGGTCGTACTCGGTGAGCATGTGCACCCAGCGCTTGCCGACGAAGGGGACGTCGCAGACGATCCGCGGGGTGGCGTAGCCGGGCAGGTAGCCCATGATGTCGTGCTGGAGCTGCTGGGCGTGCCAGACGGGGACCCGCCAGTGCTCGGCGTTGGGGATCATGTCGCACATGTAGAAGTAGTACGGCAGGATGCCGGCCTCACCCTGCAGGGCGAAGCAGAGGTCGAGCAGGTCGGGGGCGGTGGCGTTGACGCCGCGCATGAGCACGCCCTGGTTGCGGACGTCGCGGACGCCGACGTCGAGGGCCGTCTGGGCGGCCTTGGCGACCAGCGGGGTGAGCGACTGGGCGTGGTTGACGTGGGTGTGGATGGCCAGGTTGACGCCGCGCCGGGCGGCGGTGCGGGCGACCCGCTCCAGGCCTTCGACGACGTCGTGCTGCAGCCAGTGCTGGGGCAGGCCCATGAGGGCCTTGGTGGCGAGCCGGATGTCGCGGACGGTCTCCAGTTCCAGCAGCCGCATGAGGTACGACTCGAGGTTGCGCCACGGGACGTTGGCCACGTCGCCGCCGGAGACGACGACGTCGCGGACGCCGGGGTGCGCCTTGAGGTAGGCGATGTGGGCGTCGTAGCGGTCGACGGGCTTGAGGGTGAGCTTGAGCTTGTCGACGGCGGGGGTGGAGTTGCCGACCAGATCCATCCGGGTGCAGTGGCCGCAGTACTGCGGGCAGGTGGAGAGCAGCTCGGCGAGGACCTTGGTGGGGTAGCGGTGGGTGAGGCCCTCGGCGACCCACATGTCGTGCTCGTGCAGGGAGTCGCGGCTGGCGTAGGGGTGCGACGGCCAGTCGGTGCGCCGGTCGGAGGCGACGGGGATCATGTAGCGCCGCACCGAGTCGGCGAGGAACGCCTCGGTGGTCATCGGGGCGAACGGGACCATGGTGTTGAGCATCTGCGGCGGCACCAGCATGGACATGGTGGCCAGGGCGCTCTGGTCGGCGGCGAGGTCGTCGTAGAAGGTCTCGTCGACGAGGTCACCGAGGACGGTGCGCAGCTGCTTGATGTTCTTGACGCAGTTGACGCGCTGCCACTGGGCGTTCTCCCACTGCTCGCGGGTGACGTTGCGCCAGCCGGGGAAGCGGGTCCAGTCGGGTTCGACCAGGGGGCTGCGGCGGTATTCGTACGGCTGCCCGGCGGTCGGCGTCGCGACCGGGGCGTGACGGGGTCGAGGGATGGTCTCAACCGGTTGGGTCTGGGTCACGGCCCCTCCTCGGTGCGTGGTGGTGCAGATGATCAGCGGCCCGTAGGCTACTGGAAAATATCCGGTGAAGAAATTAGTCTGCCGGAAGTTTTCCCGCGATGCGAGCCCTGGCCGGGGCTTCACGCGGCTGACAGGGGAGGTCGGCGTGACGTCACCGGTGGGTCTGCACCGCGTTGTGGAACCGGCGGGGGTGCTTCCGCAGGCGGCGTGGCGGCTGGACGCCGACCCGCGGATCGCGCCGAACGAGGTGCGGATCCGGGTCGAGCGGCTGAACCTGGACGCGGCGAGCTTCCGGCAGTTGTCGGAGAAGCACGGCGGCGACGGGGAGAAGGTCCGCGCCGAGGTGCTGGAGATCGTCGCCGCCCGGGGCAAGATGCAGAACCCGGTGACCGGGTCGGGCGGCATGCTGATCGGCACGGTCGAGGAGGTGGGCCGGCGCTCCCCGCTTCAGCTGAAGCCCGGTGACCGGGTGGCGACGCTGGTGTCGCTGACGCTGACCCCGCTGACGATCCTCGACGGGCTGGCCCGCTGGGACGGGCGCAGCGAGCAGGTGCCGTGCGACGGGTACGCGATGCTGTTCGCCCGGTCGATCGCGGCGGTGCTGCCGGCGGACCTGCACCCGGAGCTGTCCCTGGCGGTGCTGGACGTGTGCGGGGCGCCGGCGCTGACCGCGCGGGTCGTCGCGGAGCACGTGGCGCGCAGGCAGCGCGAGAACGACCCGACGCCGGTGACGGTGGCGGTGATCGGTGGCGCGGGCAAGAGCGGGTCGCTGTCGCTGGCGGCGGCCCGGCGGGCGGGCGCGAGTCGTACGGTCGGGGTGGTGCCGGTGGCGGCGGAGCGGGACGCGCTGACCGCGGCGGGGCTGGCGTCGGTGGTGGCGTTGGCCGACGCCCGGGATCCGGTGGCGGTGTCGGCGGCGGTGACCTCGGCGCTGGGGGTGCCGGCGGACGTGACGGTGGTCTGCGTGGACGTGCCGGGTTGCGAGCACGGTGCGGTGCTGGCCACGGCGGACGGCGGCACGGTGATCTTCTTCTCGATGGCGACGAGTTTTGCGGCGGCGGCGCTGGGTGCGGAGGGTCTGGCGGCCGACGTGACGATGCTGGTGGGCAACGGGTACGTGCCTGGTCACGCGGAGCTGGCGTTGGGTCTGCTGCGCTCGGAGCCGGGGGTCCGCGCTCTGTTCGAGTCCCGGTTGGCGGCAGACTGAGTGCCATGACGAACCCCTCGACTCTGTACCGCGGCGGCGTGCTGCACTGTCCGGCCGATCCGCGCGCGACGGCCCTGCTGGTGGTCGGTGGCCGGATCGCCTGGCTGGGTGCGGACGCCGACGCGCCGGCCGCCGACCGGGTGGTGGAGCTGGACGGCGCGCTGGTGACGCCGGCGTTCGTGGACGCGCACGTGCACGCCACGGACACGGGGTTGGCGTTGTCGGGGCTGGACCTGTCCGGGGTGCGGTCGGCGGCGGGGCTGCTGGAGGCGGTGGCGGCGTTCGCGGCGGGGTTGCCGGCGGACGCGGTGGTGCTGGGGCACGGCTGGGACGAGTCGAACTGGGCGGTGCCGCAGTTGCCGGACGCGGCGGCGGTGGACCGGGCGGCCGGTGGCCGGCGGGTGTACCTGTCGCAGGCGTCGATCCATTCGGCGTTGGTGTCGTCGGCGTTGCTGGCGGCGTGTCCGCAGGTGGCGCAGGCGGCCGGGTACGACGCGTCGGGGTGGTTGCGGCGCGACGCGCACCACCTGGTGCGGGCGGCGGCGCTGGGGTCGGTGTCGCCGGCGCAGCGGGTGGCCGCGCAGCGGGCGGCGTTGCGGCACGCGGCGTCGCTGGGGATCGCGGCGGTGCACGAGTGCGGCGGGCCCGGCACGTCGGACGAGTCGGACTTCACCGGCCTGTTGGCGATCTCCGGGGACGGGGTGCCGGAGGTGTACGGCTACTGGGGTGAGCTGCTCGGCGCGGCGAAGGCCCGGGAACTGGGTGCGGTGGGGGCGGGCGGGGACCTGTACGCCGACGGGGCGTTGGGGTCGCGTACGGCGCACGTGTCGGCGGCGTACCTCGACGGGGAGCCGGGCACCTGCGGGCACGGGTACGTCACCGCCGATCAGGTGCGTGATCATCTGCTGGACTGTGCGGCGCACGGGATGCAGGGCGGGTTCCACGCGATCGGTGACGCGGCGATCTCGACGGTGCTGCAGGGGTTCGCGGCGGCGGCGGAGAAGCTGGGCACGGATCGGGTGCGGGCGGCGCGGCACCGGGTGGAGCACGCGGAGATCATGAACAAGCGGCTGATCGCCGGGTTCGTGGACTTCGGGATCGTGGCGAGCATGCAGCCGGCGTTCGACCGGTTGTGGGGTGGCGCGGGCCGGATGTACGAGGCGCGGTTGGGTCTGGACCGGTCGTTGGAGTCGAACCCGATGGGGGCGATGCACGCGGTCGGGGTGGCGTTGGCGTTCGGGTCGGATTCGCCGGTGACGCCGCTGGATCCGTGGGGTTCGGTGCGGGCGGCGGCGGCGCACCACAACCCGGTGCAGCGGATGAGCGAGCGGGCGGCGTTCGCGGCGCACACCCGCGGCGGCTGGCGGGCGGTGCACCTGGACAACGAGGGTGTGCTGGCGTTGGGGGCGCCGGCGACGTTCGCGGTGTGGTCGACGCCGGCGGGGGTGCAGCGGGGTCTGCCGGTGTTGCAGGCCGAGGACCCGGAGCTGCGGGGTGCGCAGGATCCGACGCCGTTGCCGGTGTGCCGGCGCACGGTGCTGCGCGGTGAGGTCATCTACGAGGAAGGGTCTGCGTGAGCGAGCGAACCATCGAGGCGGCGCGGGCGTGTGCCGTGCCGTCGCCGAGCTCGGCCGGGGTGACGGCGTGACGGGCAAGCTGGACCTGGATCCGGCGCTGGTGGCACGGGCGCGGGAGTTGGCGCGCCGGGCCGGGCAGCCGGTGGTGGATCTGGCGCGTAGCCACACCACCGTGTCGGTGGAGCGGGCGGTGCTGCGGTTGGCCGGGGTGACCGGCGCGGACCCGGACGGTATTCCGTGGGTGAACCGGCTCGTCGACGCGGTCGTCGCGGACGTGGGGCTGGGGCACGGGGTGGCGGTGCCGGTGTTCGACGCCCTCGCGCGGGAGCAGATCAGCGACGTGACTTTGCTGGCGCAGAAGGCGGCGGCCGGGTCGGTGCGCTTCACGGTGCCGTCCGGGAAGGCGGCCACGGCCGCCCGCCGGGCGGCCCGTAAGGCGGTGGGCGCGGGTGTGCGGCTGGTCGACCGGCGGCGCGCCGAGCGGGACCGGCTGATCAAGCGGTACGGGGATCCGGCGCAGCGGCCGTGGATCTATCTGATCGTGGCCACCGGTGACATCTACGAGGACATCCCGCAGGCGCAGGCCGCGGCGCGCGCCGGCGCGGACGTGATCGCGGTGATCCGGTCGACGGGTCAGTCGCTGCTGGACTACGTGCCGGAGGGCGCGACCCGGGAGGGTTTCGCCGGCACGTACGCCACGCAGGAGAACTTCCGGCTGATGCGGGCGGCGTTGGATGAGACGTCGCGGGAGCTGGGCCGGTATGTGCGGCTGACGAACTACGCGTCGGGTCTGTGCATGCCGGAGATGGCGACGCTGGCGGGTCTGGAGCGTCTGGACATGATGCTCAACGACTCGATGTACGGGATCCTGTTCCGTGACATCAACCCGATCCGCACGTTCGTGGACCAGCGGTTCTCCCGGCAGGTGCACGCCCGGGCGGGGATCATCATCAACACCGGTGAGGACAACTACCTGACCACCGCCGACGCGGTGGACGAGGCGCACACGGTGACGGTGTCGCAGCTGCTCAACGAGTTCTTCGCGCACGAGGCGGGGCTGGCCGACTGGCAGTTGGGGCTGGGGCACGCGTTCGAGATCAACCCGGATGTGCCGGAGTCGTTCCGGCTGGAGCTGGCGCATGCGCTGCTGGCGCGGGAGCTGTTCCCGGACGCGCCGTTGAAGTGGATGCCGCCGACGAAGCACATGACCGGTGACGTGTTCCGCGGCAATCTGCTCGACGGGTTCTTCAACCTGGTGGGCACGATGACCGGGCAGGGCATCCTGCTGGTGGGGATGATGACCGAGGCGGTGGTGACGCCGTGGCTGTCGGACCGGGACATCGCCCTGCAGAACGTGCGGTACGTGCTGGGCGCGGCCGGTGGGCTGCACGAGGACTTCGTGCCGGCGCCGGGCGGGTTCATCCAGCAGCGCGCCAACCGGGTGCTGGGTGAGGCGCTGGACCTGCTGGAGCGCATCGGGGAGCAGTCGCTGCTGACGGCGATCGCCGAGGGCACCTTCGGGATCATGAAGCGGCCGGCGGACCGGGGCAAGGGCCTGGCCGGGGTGGCGGCGCACGAGGCCGGCTACTACAACCCGGCCACCGAGATCCTGGAAGGGGACCGCGCGTGACGGCCGCGGCGGAGAAGAAGATCGTGCGGCCGTACGGGGACACCACGGGTGACGGCATGGTGCAGGTGTCGTTCACGTTGCCGGTGCCGCACGACAAGCGGGCCGAGGGCGCGGCGATCCAGCTGGCCAACCGGATGGGCATCGACCCGGCGATGCTGGTGCACGCCAAGCCGATGAGCGACGGGTTCACCTTCTTCGTGGTGTACGGGCGGGTGAACCATCTGGTGGACCTCTCGGCGGTGCAGGTGGTGGAGCGGGACTTCCCGCTGCTGAGCGCCAAGGAGGTCAACGCGGTGGTGAAGCAGCGGTTGCGGCGCAAGCTGTCGGTGGTGGGGGCGTGCATCGGCACGGACGCGCACACCGTGGGCATCGACGCGATCCTCAACGTCAAGGGCATCGCGGGGGAGAAGGGCCTGGAGTACTACCGGGAGCTGAAGGTCACCAACCTGGGCGCGCAGGTGAGCGTGCCGGAGCTGGTGGAGGCGGCCCGGGTGGAGAAGGCCGACGCGGTGCTGGTGTCGCAGGTGGTGACGCAGCGCGACGCGCACCTGCACAACACGCGGGAGATGTCCGCGGCGTTCCGGGAGGCGATGCCGGCGGGGCGCCGGCCGTTGCTGATCGTGGGCGGGCCGCGGTTCGACGAGACGATGACCGGCGAGCTGGGCGTGGACCGGATCTTCGGCCGGGGCACCACCCCGGGTGAGGTGGCCAGCTACCTGGTGCACGCGCTGATCACGAACAAGAAGGCGAAGGCATGAGTGATTCCCGGGTCGGGCTGACCGTCACCCACCGCCGGTACGTGCCGTACGCGCACGCCCACTACGCGGGGAACCTGGTCGACGGGGCGTACGCGCTGGGGTTGTTCGGGGACGTGGCGACGGAGGTGTGCATCCGCACCGACGGCGACGAGGGGCTGTTCGCCTCGTACTCGGATGTGCAGTTCCGCAGCGCCATGCGCGCCGGTGACGTGCTGGAGGTGACGGCGACGGTGACCCGGGTGGGTACCCGCAGCCGCACCATCGACTTCGAGGCGCGGGTGGTGTGCCGGGGCCGGCCGGACCGGTCCGAGTCGGCGGCGGAGGTGCTTCAGACGCCGATCGTGGCGGTCACCGCGACCGGCACCGTGGTCGTCCCGCCGCCGGCGTGAGCCTCGCGGTCTGCGCCGACGTCGGGTCGACGTACACGAAGGTCGCGGTGGTGGACCTCGACGCCGGGGCGCTGGTCGCGGCGGCGTCGGCGCCGACCACGGTCGGCACGGACGTGCTGCACGGCCTGGACGCCGCGGTCGGCGCGGCCACCGCCGGGCTCCCGGCCGGTGAGATGCCGTGGTACGTGTGCTCGTCGGCCGGCGGTGGGCTGCGCCTGGCGGTGGTGGGCTACGAGCCCCTTGTCACCGCGCAGGCGGGCCGCCGGGTGGGGTTGTCGGCGGGGGCGAACGTGGTGCACGTGGCCGCGGGCCGGCTCGGCGCGGCGCAGCTGTCGGCGCTGCGGGCGGCCCGCCCGGACGTGGTGCTGCTGGTCGGCGGCACCGACGGCGGGGACGCCGACACGTTGACCCACAACGCGACCCGGTTGGCGCGGGCGCGCTGGCGGGTGCCGGTGGTGCTGGCCGGCAACGTCGCGGTCCGCGACGAGTTGTCGGCGCTGCTGGCCGGGGCGGGGGTGCCGGTGACGGTGGCCGGTAACGTGCTGCCGCGCATCGGGGTGCTGGCCCCGGCGTCGGCGCGGGCGGCGATCCGGGAGGTGTTCCTGCGGCACGTCATCGGCGGCAAGCGGCTGTCGCGGGGGACCCGGTTCGCGCGGCTGGTGCGCGCGGCCACCCCGGACGCGGTGCTCACCGGGGTGGAGGTGCTCGCCGACACCCTCGGCGGGGACCTGGCGGTGGTGGACGTCGGTGGCGCCACCACCGACGTGTACTCGGTGCTCACCCCGGACGAGCGGGCCGACGGGCCCGGGCGGGAGGTCGCCGGGAACCTGTGGCGGGCCCGCACCGTGGAGGGGGACCTCGGGATGCGG
This sequence comes from Micromonospora sp. URMC 105, assembly GCF_051386295.1. Classification (NCBI taxonomy): domain Bacteria; kingdom Bacillati; phylum Actinomycetota; class Actinomycetes; order Micromonosporales; family Micromonosporaceae; genus Micromonospora; species Micromonospora sp. URMC 105. The sequence goes on from NZ_JBPQTL010000003.1 coordinate 141,369, forward strand.
TGGAGCGCGCCGGGGGTGGTCCGCGCCGCCGCGGAGGAACGCCTGCTCGCGGTGGGGGAGCAGGACGTCCTGGCGCAGGCGGCGGCGGTGCGCGCCGCCGACCCGGGGTTCCTGGCCGGCTCGGCGGCCGAGCGGGCCGCCGACCGGCGGATCGCGGCGCTGGCCGCGACGGTGGCGTTGCGCCGGCACGCCCGGGGCGCGGCCACCGGGGAACGCGCCGGGCGGGACCTGCGCGACGTGCGGCTGATGGTCGGCTCCGGCGGTGTGCTGCGTCACGCGCCCGACGCCGACGCCGCCGGGGTCCTCGCCGCGGTGCTGGCCGATCACGCCGGCGGGTGGCCGCTGCCCCGCGAGGCGCGCGCCGTGGTGGACGTGGACTACGTGCTGGCCGCCGGCGGTCTGCTCGCCGGAGATCATCCACGGGCGGCGCGGGCGTTGCTGCGCCGGCACCTCGGCACGGATTGAGACGCGCCGACGCGACACGCCGTGTTGCAACACACGACGTGCCGGGGGTGGGTTGACAGCGGCGGGGGTGCAAGCCGTACCGTCTTTGAGTCCTACTACGGGAAGCGGCTGTTGTTCGCTTCGTCCCTTCGTCCGCTGGCCGAGCGACATGGTGCAACTCGTCGCGGCGGCCAGGTCCAGCGGGCGGGGGTCGGCGGGGCGGCGCGAACCGGCCGCGGTTACCGGTGTACGGGCAGGGTGGGAGGCACGGCCAGTAGACAACGGCCAGGCGGGGGCAGCCAGTCCGCGTCCGGTCGGTCCGAAGGTCGGCGCACCTCACTCTCGCCCCACCGGCCGGGAAGGGCCTGGGAGCATCGGGGCGCGGCGCATGCCGCGCCCCGATTTCTGTCCCCGCCGCCGGGCCGGGGTCGCCGCTCAGAGGGCCCGGGTGCAGGACTCCAGCAGGTCGGCCAGCTCGCGTGGGCGGCTCAGCGCCAGCAGATGCCCGCCGGGCAGCTCGTCGGGGCGCACACCGAGGCGCTCGGCGCACAGCCGGCGTTGGAAGTCCGCGGGGAAGAACCGGTCGTCGCGGCCAATCACCACCCGGGTCGGCACGTCCGGCCAGCGGCGCAGCGGGTTCGGCCGGACGAACACCGCCTCGGACTCCTCGCCGCCGCGGGCGAGCATCCGGGCGGTCACCTCGGCCGGCACGTCGTGGAAGAAGTCCACCGCCAGGTCGACTCCGGCGTGCGGGTCGCGGCCCTGCGCGGCGGCGTACGCGGCGCGGGCCGGGCCGTGGCCGGTGGCCGCCCACCAGTCGCCGGCCGTCTCGCCCGGCGCCGGGACCATCGGGTTGAGCAGCACCAGCAGCCGCACCGCCGGATCGCCGGCGACCAGCGCGGCGGTGAACGCGCCCAGCGACTGCGCCACCAGCACCACCGGCTCGTGGCCCCGCACGGCGGCGTGGACCGTGGCGGCGTACTCGGGCAGCGCGGCGTGCGCGTCGGCGCCCGGCAGGTCCACCGCCACCGCCTCCCGGCCGCGCGAGCGCAGCTCGTCGACGAGCAGGTGCCAGTAGGCGGCGCTGCCGCCGGCGCCGGGAATCAGCACGTACGTCACGGTCTCGGGCCCGGTCATGCGGCTCAGCGTGCCAGCGGGGTACGACACGGTCCGCCACCGGCCGACGGCGCCTTCCGCCGCCGGCCGGGTAGCCTTCGGCGCGTGATCGTGGAGAGGTGCCGGTGACGACGCTCGACCGGGATGAGACCCGGGCCACCGAGGTGACCCGCCCCGTGGCGGCCCCGCGCGCGTTGCCGCTGCGGCTGGCCGTGCCCGCCGCCGTGCTCGCCGGGCTGGCGATGCTGCTGGCGTTCCCCCCGTACGGGGTGTGGCCGCTGGCGCCGGTGGGGGTGGCGTTGCTGGGCGCGGCGGCGCACCGGCGGCGGCTGCGCGCCGGCGCCGGCCTGGGCTTCCTGGCCGGGGTGGCGCTGTTCGCGCCGATGCTGGAGTGGACCAATCTGCACACCGGCTACCTGCCGTGGGTGCTGCTGTCGCTGTTGCAGGCCGGCTATCTGGCGCTGCTGGGCGCCGCCACCGCGTGGGTGTCGCCGCTGGCCGACCGGCGCCGCTGGGCGTGGCCGGTGGTGACCGGGCTGCTCTGGGTGGCGCAGGAGGCGCTGCGCGACCGGACCCCGTTCGGCGGGTTCCCGTGGGGGCGGCTGGCGTTCAGCCAGGACACCTCCCCGCTGCTGCGGCTGGCCTGGCTCGGCGGCGCGCCGCTGGTGACGTTCGCGGTGGCGCTGACCGGTGGGCTGCTGCTGGCCGCCGCGTGGCGGCGCCGGCCGGGACGCGACGGGCGCGGCTGGGCGTCGGTGGCGCTGCTGGTGGCGCTGGCCCTGGCGCTGACCGGCGGGGCGCTGCTGGTGCCCACCGGGGCGGCCGGCACCGGCCGGACGGTCACCGTCGCCGTCGTGCAGGGCAACGTGCCCCGCCTGGGGCTGGACTTCAACGCCCAGCGTCAGGCGGTGCTCGACAACCACGTCGACGCGACGCTGGAGCTGGCCGCCGGGGTCGACGCCGGCACCCGGCCCCGCCCCGACCTGGTGGTGTGGCCGGAGAACTCCTCCGACATCGACCCGCTGCGCAACGCCTCCGCCGGGGAGCGCATCTCCGAGGCCGCCGACGCGATCGGCGCGCCGATCCTGGTCGGCGCGGTGCTGCTCGGCCCCGAGCGGGGACAGGTGCGCAACGCGGGGATCCTGTGGCGGCCGGGCACCGGCGCCGACCTGTCGCAGTTGTACACCAAACGCCACCCCGTCCCGTTCGCCGAGTACGTGCCGCTGCGCAGCCTCGCCCGGATGGTCAGCAAGCAGGTCGACCTGGTCCGCAACGACTTCGTGCCCGGTGAGCGTCCCGGTGTGGTGCGCTCCGGGCCGGCGGTGCTCGGCGACGTGATCTGCTTCGAGGTCGCCTACGACGGGCTGGTGCGTGACACCGTCGACGGCGGCGCGCAGCTGCTGGTGGTGCAGACCAACAACGCCACCTTCGACGTGGCCGAGGCCCGCCAGCAGCTGGCCATGGTGCGGCTGCGGGCCGTGGAGCACGGCCGGGGCGCGTTGATGGCCTCCACCGTCGGGGTGTCCGGGTTCGTGACCCCCGACGGGCGGGTAAGCGGCGCCACCGGGTTCAACACCCGCGCGGTGGTGCTGCGTCAGGTGGCGCTCGCCGACGGGCGTACCCCGGCCACCCGGGCGGGGGTGTGGCCGGAGGTGGCCCTGGCCGGCCTCGCGGTGGCGGTCCTGGTGGCCGCGGGCGGGCTGCGCCGCGTACACCGGCGGGAGGCCGACGCCGGCCGGTGAGGCCCGGGCAGATGCGGAGGGTGCGGTGAGCGAGCCGGTGCGGGTGGGCCACCCCGGGGTGGGCCGGGTACTGGTGGTGATCCCCACCTACAACGAGGCCGAGAACCTCACCGGCGTCGTCGCCCGGGTCCGCGCGGCCGCGCCGGCGGTGGACATCCTCGTCGCCGACGACAACAGCCCCGACGGCACCGGCGCGCTCGCCGAGGCGATGGCCGGCACCGATCCGCACGTCAACGTGCTGCGCCGCCGCGGCAAGGAGGGCCTCGGCGCGGCGTACCTGGCGGGGTTCGCGTGGGCGCGCCGGCGCGGCTACGACGCGGTGGTGGAGATGGACGCCGACGGCTCGCACGCCCCGGAGGACCTGCCCGCCCTGCTGGCCGCCGCCCGGCACGCCGACGTGGTCATCGGCTCCCGCTGGACCCGCGGGGCGAAGGTGCTGAACTGGCCGCTGCGGCGGTTGCTGCTGTCGCGCTGCGGCAACCTGTACGCGCGGCTGGCGCTGGGCGTGCCGGTCACCGACGCCACCGGCGGCTACCGGGTGTACCGGTCGGCGGCGCTGGCGGCGATGCCGCTGGAGTCGGTCTGCTCGCAGGGCTACTCGTTCCAGGTGGAGCTGTCGCGGTTGGCGCACCGGGCGGGGGTGCGGATCGTGGAGGTGCCGATCACGTTCGCCGAGCGGGAGCGGGGCGCGAGCAAGATGAGCCCGCTGATCGTGGCCGAGGCGTTGTGGCGGATCACCACGTGGGCGCTGCGGGACCGGGCGGCGGCGTGGCCCGGGCGGCGGGTCGCCGGCCGGTGGCCGTGACGCGTGGGCGTGTCATGCTTCTAAGGCGGGGTTGTTGCGCCCCGGGCCCGGTCCACGGCGGCGTCGGCGACCGGGCACCGCGCGACGCGGATGAGGTGAGATGCGCCGTTACCTGAGGTTCGTGCCACCGGCCCTGCTGCTGGCGGTGGTGCTGGAGTTGGCGGTGTTCGTCGGGGTGGGCCGGTGGATCGGGTTCGGCTCGGCGGTGCTGCTGGTGTTCGCGGCGTCGCTGCTCGGGCTGGTGCTGCTGCGCCGCGAGGGGATGCGCGCGTGGCGCGGGTTCCGGTCGTCGGTGCAGTCGCGGCAGCCGCCGGGGCGGCAGGTCACCGACGGCCTGGTGGGGCTGCTCGGGGCGCTGCTGCTGGCGGTCCCCGGCCTCATCAGCGCGGTGGTGGGGCTGGCGCTGCTGGTGCCGCCGGTGCGTCGGCTGGCCCGCGCGGGGGTGCAACGTGCCGCCGAGCGCCGGGTGTCGTCGATGGTCGCCGGTGACCTGTTCGGGCCGCGTACGGTCCGGGTGCGCCGGGGTGCCGGCCGGCCGGAGCCGACCGTCGACGGGCAGGTCGTCGACCCGGCGCCGCCGGTGGCCGACGGCGGCCGGGCCATCGAGGGTGAGATCGTCGAGCCGCGCCGCCCCTGACCCACGACACGACGGCGCCCCCGGGAATCCTCCCGGGGGCGCCGTCGTCGTTTCGGTTCCGGGCCGCTCAGGCGCGGCCCCGGCGGGTGCGGACCTCCTGCAGCCGCTCGGCGAGGATGTCCTCCAGCTCGGCGATGGAGCGCCGCTCCAGCAGCATGTCCCAGTGGGTACGCGGCGGCTTGGCCTTCTTCTGCTCCGGCTCGGTGCCGTCGACCAGCCGGGCGACGCTGCCGTCGAACTTGCATTCCCAGGTCGTGGGGACCTCGGCGTCGACGGCGAACGGCACCTCGAACTGGTGGCCCTTGGCGCACAGGTACTCGCGGGTCTGACGCGGCGCGAGCTCCGTGTTGCGGTCGGATTCGTAGCTGACCGCGCCCAGCCGGCTACCGCGCAGCATACGCTCGCCCATGATCGACTTCCCCTCGTTCGTGGTGCTGTCTTCTCGGTGTAACGGCCCGTCGCCCCCGGGGCATTCCCGCCCGGCTGGGTGATCCGGCCCGGTGGCCCCTGCAAGGGTAACCGGCCACGCACCGGACCCGGCGGGGTCGTCCCCGGCCGGGTCGAATCGGTGGAGTGTTTCGGCGCTCACCGGGGATGTTAGCCGCCCCAGTCGCGTCGGAGGTGACGATGAGCAGTGACGCGCCGGTCGACGCCCGAGCGCCGGGCCAGAAGACCTTCTTCGGTCACCCGCGCGCGCTGTCGACGCTGTTCCTCACCGAGATGTGGGAGCGGTTCAGCTTCTACGGCATGCGGGCCATCCTGGTGCTCTACCTGACCGCGTCGGTCGCCGAGGACGGCCTGGGCATCAGCGAGTCCACCGCCAACGCCGTCTACGGCACCTACAACGCCATGGTCTACCTGATGGCGCTGCCCGGCGGGTGGGTCGCCGACCGGCTGCTCGGGGCGCGCCGCAGCGTGCTGTGGGGCGGCGTGGTCATCGCCGCGGGGCACTACGTGATGGCGATCCCCGCCCGGTGGAGCGTGTTCGCCGGGATGACCCTGATCGTGCTCGGCACCGGGCTGCTCAAACCCAACATCTCGACCATGGTCGGCGGGCTGTACGACCGCGACTCGCCCCGCCGCGACGCCGGGTTCTCCATCTTCTACATGGGCATCAACCTGGGCGCGTTCATCGCCCCGCTGATCACCGGCTTCCTCGGCGAGAAGGTCAACTGGCACCTGGGGTTCGGGGCCGCCGCGATCGGCATGACCTTCGGCGTGCTGCAGTACGTCCTGGGCCGGCGCAACCTCGGTGACACCGGCGACCGGCCCGCCGACCCGCTGCTGGGCGCCGACCGCCGCCGCGCGCTGACCCGCATCGGCGTCGCCGTGCTGGTGCTGCTGCTGGTCCTCGCCGTGCTCGCCGTGGCCGACCTGTTCACCGTCAACACCGTGGTCAACTCCCTGACCATCGCCACCGTGGTGATCACCATCGGCTACTTCGCGCGGATCATCACCGACCGGGAGATCAGCAGCACCGAACGCAGCCGGATGAAGGCGTACCTGTGGTTGTTCGTCTTCGCCGCCGCCTTCTGGCTGATCTACGACCAGGCCGGGTCGGTGCTGAACCTCTTCGCCGCCGACCGGACCGACCGCGACGTGCTCGGCTTCACCTTCCCCGCCTCCTGGCTGCAGTCGGTCAACCCGATCCTGATCATCATCGGGGCGCCGCTGGCCGCGCTGCTGTGGCTGCGCCTGGGCCACCGGGTGTCCACGCCGGTGAAGTTCGCCGTCGGCCTGGTCCTCAACGGCCTGTCGTTCGTGCTGATGGCCGCCGCCGCGCAGGCCGCCGTCGGCGGGGACCTGGTGTCCCCGTGGTGGCTGGTCGCCGTGTACGCCATCCAGGTCGCCGGCGAGCTGTCGCTGAGCCCGGTGGGCCTGTCCGCCACCACCAAGCTGGCCCCGGTCAAGTATGCCAGCCAGATGATGGGCCTGTGGTTCCTCGCCACCGCCGTCGGCGACGCCGTCGGTGGTCAGGTCGCCCGGCTCGCCGAGACCTGGCCCGAACCGACCTACTTCCTCGCCTTCGGCCTGGCCTCGGTCGCCCTCGGCCTCGGGGCGGTGATGTTCACCCGGCACATCTCCCGGCTGATGGCCGGCATCCACTGAGGTCGGCCATCAGGGGGCGGCCCCGCGCGCCGTGGTGGGGATAGCATCCGCCCCATGGCCCGCACGACGATCCACCCCGGCGCCTGCCCGCTGGACTGTCCGGACACCTGCACCTGGCAGCTCACCGTCACCGACGGCACAGCGGTGGCGCTGCGCGGCGACCGGGACCATCCGTTCACCCGGGGCGTACTGTGCGGCAAGGTCAACCGCTACCTCGACGCGGTCAACGGCCCCGACCGGCTCACCCACCCGCTGGTGCGGGTCGGGCCCAAGGGCGCCGGGCCCGTGTCGTACCGGCCGGCGAGCTGGGACGAGGCGATCGGGCGGGCGGCGGCGGGGCTGCGCGCCAGCATCGACGCGCACGGGCCGCAGGCGATCCTGCCGTACTACTTCGCCGGCACCATGGGCCTGGTGCAGGGCTGGACGATGGGGCCGCGGCTCTTCGCCCACCTGGGCGCGTCGCGGCTGCGCACCACCATCTGCACCGCCGCCGCCCGCGCCGCCCTGCAGTCGATCTACGGCGGGTCGGTCGGCTTCGAACCGGAGTCCGTCGTCGAGGCGAAACTGATCGTGCTCTGGGGTGCCAACCTGCTCTCGACGAACCTGCACCACTGGCCGTTCGTGCAGCAGGCGCAGCAGCGCGGCGCGTACGTGGTGACGATCGACCCGCTGCGCACCGACACCGCGGCGCGCAGCGACGAGCACGTCGCGCCCCTGCCCGGCACCGACGCGGCCCTCGCCCTGGGGCTGATGCGCCACCTGCGCGACGTCGGCGGCGTCGACCGGGAATGGCTGGACGCGCACACCCGCGGCTGGGAGCGCCTCGACGCCCGCCTCGACGAGTGGCCGCTGCAACGCGCCGCCGCTGAGTGCGGGCTGGACGTCGAGGTGCTGCGCCGGCTCGGCGACCGGATCGCCACCACCCGGCCCACCGCCATCCGGGTCGGCCTGGGGCTGCAACGGCACGCCGGCGCCGGGCAGGCCGTCCGGGCCATCGCGGCGATCCCGCTGCTCACCGGGGACTTCCGCCACCCGGGCGGCGGGGCGCTGGTCACCACCTCCGGGCACCACCGCATCGACCCGGACCGGGTGGCCCGCCCGGCGGACCTGCCCACCCCACCGGCCCGGTCGGTCAACATGAGCCGGCTGGCCGCCGCGCTGACCGGCGAGGCCGACCCGCCGGTCACGTCGCTGGTGGTGTTCGACGCCAACCCGGCCGCCACCGTCCCCGACCAGAACCGGCTGCGCGAGGGACTGGGCCGGCCCGACCTGTTCACGGTGGTGCTGGAGCAACGCTGGACCGACACCTGCGACTGGGCCGACGTGGTGCTGCCGGCCACCATGCAACCCGAACACCTCGACCTGCACACCTCCTACGGGCACCACTACGCGACGCTGAACCTGCCGGCGAGCACCCCGCCCGGGGAGGCGCTGCCGAACACGGAGATCTTCCGCCGCCTCGCCGCCGCCCTCGGCCTGACCCATCCCCGGCTGCGCGACACCGACGAGGAGCTGGCCCGTCAACTGCTCGCCGGCACCGGAATCAGCTTCGAGGAGCTGCGCGAGCAGACGTACGCGCGGGCCACCGGCGTCGACGTCGGCGCCGCCCCGTACGCCAAGGGCGGCTTCCCCACCCGCGACGGGCGGGCCCGGTTGTACGACCCGCAGCTCATCGGGCAGGGCGTCGACCCGCTGATCGGCTACACCCCGCCGGTGGAGGCCGCCGACCCGCAACTGGCGCGGCGGTTCCCGCTGACGCTGATCTCCCCGGCCGGCCGGTTCCTGATGAACTCCACGTTCGCCTCGCTGCCGTGGCACCTCGACCGCACCGGTCCGCCCCGCATCCACCTGCACCCCGACGACGCGGCCGACCGGGGCCTCGCCGACGGTGACGCCGCGCGGGTGCACAACGACCGGGGCAGTTTCCTGGCCACCGTCGCCGTGGACGAGGCCACCCGGCCCGGGCTGGCGTTCACCTACAAGGCGTACTGGGCGCGGTTGAGCCCCGGCGGCAGCACCGTCAACGCGGTCACCGCCGTGCGCGACACCGACCTGGGTGGCGGGCCGACCTTCCACGACACCCGGGTGCAGGTCGAGGCGTCGGCTCAGCCCGCCTGAGGGGGCGTCCCGAGCCGGGCCAGCGCGGCAGCCAGGTCGCTGACCTGGTCGGCGAGCTGCGCGGCGCGGCGCTGGGCGGCGTCCCGGTCGGCCTCGGCGGCACGCAGCCGTACCTCGACCTCGGTCAGCCGGGCCTGCGCGGCGGCACCGGACCGGCGGGCCTCGGCCAGCTCGGCGGCCAGCGCGTCGCGCTGCGCGGCGGCCCCCGCGGCCTCCTCGCGGGCGCGGGCCGACACCGCGGCCGCCTCCTGCCGGGCGGCGTCGGACGCCGCTCGCGCGGCGTCCCGGTCGCGGACCGCCGAGGCGGCCTCCGCCTCGGCCCGCCGGGCCTGCTCGGCGTGCCGGGCGGCCTCGGTACGCGCCCGGTCGGCCTCGGCGGCGGCCTGCTCGGCCTGCCGCACCGCCTCCGCGGCGGCGGCGGTGGCCCGCTCGGCGTCACCGCGGGCGGCGTCGCGCTCGACGGTCAGGTCGGCGGCGCGCTGCCGGTCGGTGTCCCGCTCGACGCGCAGGGCGCGCAGCTCGTGGCGGGCCGCGTCGCGGTCGCGTTCGGCCTGCGTGCGCAGCGCCTCGGCGGCGCCGGCGTCGCGGCGGGCGACGTCCCGGTCCGCCTCGGCCCGGTCGGCGCGCTCGCGCGCCTCGGCGGCCCGCGCGTCGGCCTGCGCGGCCCGGGCCTGCGCGGCGTCGCGGTCGGCGGCGGCGGTCCGGGCGTCCTGCCGGGCGCGGGTGGCCTCGGCGGCGGCGGTCTCGGCGTCGGTGCGGGCCTCGTCCCGCTCGGTCTGCGCCCGGGCCACCTCGGCGGTGGTCTCGGCGCGCAGCTGGGCGAGCCGGCGTTCCACCCCGGCCGGGGAGAGCTCGGCGTGCAGCGCCTCGGTCAGCGTCTCGACGATCTGGTCGAGGCGGTCCACCGCCTCCCAGGTGCGGGCCACCTGACCGGGCAGGCCCGGGGCGTTGCGGTGCCGCATCCGGGAGTTGCGCGAGGCCCGCTGGCAGGCGCCGTCGTTGTCCCGGCAGTAGCGGAACGGCCGGCCCGCGCCGACGCGCTGCGGCACGTCGCGTCCACAGTGGGCGCAGGGGCGGGTGTCGGCGGGGGCGGGCTGGGCGTCCATCGAGGCGGAAGTCTAGTGCGGTGCCCGGGGCGGTCGGTTCCCGGCGCGGGCGGCCGGGCTTCCGGTGCCGCGACCGGCTAGCGTGTGCCGATGCCCGTGCCCCCGTACGTGCGCAGGATGCGCGCCCACATCGGCCACGACCTGCTCCTGCTGCCCGGGGTCAGCGCCGTGGTGCGCGACGGCGCCGGGCGGGTGCTGCTGGCCCGGCGCGGCGACAACGGCCGCTGGTCGGTGCCGGCCGGGATCGTGGACCCGGGCGAGCAGCCGGCCGACGCCGTCGTGCGGGAGGTCTGGGAGGAGACCGGCGTGCGGGTCCGCGTCGACCGGGTCGGCGGCGTCGCCACCCACCCGGTGGTCTACCCCAACGGCGACGTCTGCGAGTACCTCAACGTGTGGTTCCGCTGCACGCCGGTGGGCGGCCGGCCGCGCGCCGACGGCGACGAGTCGACCGAGGTGGGCTGGTTCACCCCGGACGACCTGCCGGAGCTGGACGGCTGGGCGCGGCTGCGCATCGACACCACGCTGCGCGAGGACGCTCCGACGTGGCACGCGCGGCCCGGCGAGCGGCACCCGGCGCTGCGCCGGCCCGACGCACTCTGACTGGCCGACCGCCGGAGTGGGGCCGCGCCGGTCAGCCGGTGGCGACGGCGGCGCGGGAGCGGTCGGCGGCGATGCGTACCGCGAGACCGGCGAGCACGGTGCCCATCACGTACCGCTGCGCGCGGGCCCAGCCCGGGCGGCGCAGCAGGAACGCCGACACCGAACCCGCGCTGAGCACGATCAGCGCGTTGACGGTCAGCGCGATCACGATCTGGGTGAGGCCGAGCAGCAGGCTCTGCACCGCCACGTGACCGCGCGCCGGGTCGACGAACTGCGGCAGCAGCGACACGTACAGGATGGCGATCTTGGGGTTGAGCAGGTTGGTGACCAGGCCCATGGTGAACAGCCGCCGGGGCGGGTCCGGCGGCAGCGGCGCCGGGGTGAAGGCCGACCGCCCGCCCGGGCGCAGCGTCCGCCAGGCCAGCCAGAGCAGGTACGCCGCGCCGGCCAGCTTCACCGCCGTGTACAGCGGCGGGACGAGGACGAAGACCGTGGCGATGCCGGCCACCGCGGCGCCCAGGTAGACCAGGAACCCGGCCGCCACCCCGAGCAGGGAGACCAGCCCGGCCCGGCGGCCCTGGGTCACCGACCGGGACACCAGGTAGACCATGTTCGGCCCGGGTGTCAGCACCAGGCCCAGCGCCACCAGGCCGATTCCCACCAGCGCGCCCACCGTGACCATCGCCGCACCGCCCTCCCGTGTCCCTGGGACCCGACCCTACGCTCGCCGGCCGCTTGCCCGGCCCGCCCGGGGCGGCTGTGGGACGCGCCCGTCCGCCAATCGCGGCGGTGCTCTTTGCGCCGGGCCGCCCAGCGGTGACACTGCTGTGATGTCCGTCGTCCTACGGGTGCCCGCCACCGCTTCCGCCGCCGAACTCGTCCTGCGCCCGTGGCACGACGACGACGTCGACGCGCTGCTGGAGATCTACCAGGACCCGGAGCTGCGCGCGCGTACCCGCCAGCCGGTGCAGACGGTCGCCGACGCCCGGCGCTGGGTGGCCCGGCACCGGCAGGGCTGGGCGGCGGGCCGGCGCTTCTGCTTCGCGGTGTGCGCCCCGGACCCGGCGGGTGCCGGGCAGCGGCTGGTGGCCTGCGTGGTGCTCAAGGACGTCACGCCGGGACGGCCGGACGCCGAGGTGGGCTACTGGACGGCCGCGCCGGCGCGGGGCCGAGGGGTGGCCCCGCGTGCCGTGGACGCGGTGAGCCGCTGGGCGTTCACCCGGTTCGCCGCCGCCGGGCTGACCCGCCTGGAACTGCTTCACCAGGTCGACAACCAGGCCTCCTGCCGGGTGGCGGAGAAGAGCGGGTACCCGTTCGTGGAGGTGCTGCCCGCCCGGGCGCCGTACCCGCTCGACGGGCACCGCCACGTGCGCCGGCGGGACTGAGGTCTCGACGGGCCTCAGGCCGGCGGCGGGCCGAGCAGTCGCAGCAGCAGGCGTGGTTCGCCGGGCCAGGCGGCGAGCAGCACCTCACGCGGCACCTGCCGGCCCGCGTAGCGCAGTGCGAGCGCGACCACCACGATGTCGTCCAGCGGGCCGATCACCGGCAGGAACTCCGGAATCAGGTCGATCGGGCTGGCCAGCCAGAGGCCCGCCACCACGATGGCGATCTTCGCCTTCCGGGGGACCCGGGGATCGGCGCGCAGCCGGCGCACGGTGGTCAGGCAGTCGGGGATGAACGCGGCCAGATCACGCAGGATGCCCGGCGGCAGCCGCCGGGCCAGCAGCACCAGCAGCGCCCAGCCGGCCGGCAGGCAGGCCACGGCCACGCCGAGCCCGATCAGCCAGTCCCGCACGTGCACCCCTCCGCCGACCCGCGCCGCCCCTGCGGCGAATCTACGCCCCGTACGCCGGCCCGCCGGTGGGGGAATGCCGGGGCCTGGTCGCGACGCTGAACTCTGTCGGCATGGGCGGATACCGTGGTCGGGGAGGTAGGGCGACGTGAGCAACGCGTGGGAAGCGGCGGTCGAGGCGCAGATCCGCTCCGCCCTGGATCGCGGCGAATTCGACAACCTGCCCGGCATGGGCAAGCCGATCCCCGGCCGTGGCCAGCCCTACGACGAGTCCTGGTGGATCAAGAGCTTCCTGGAGCGCGAGGCGCTGCCCAGCACCCTGCTGCTGCCCACCCCGCTGCAGCTGCGCCGCAAGGTGGAGCAGGTCCCCGACGAGGTCCGTGACCTGCCCACGGAGGAGGCCGTCCGGGCGTACGTGGCCGTGCTGAACGCCGAGATCGTCGCCTGGCTGCGCAACCCGACCGGCCCGCGGGTGGTGGTCCGGCCGGTCAACGTCGACGAGACCGTGCAGCGCTGGCGCGCGGACCGGGCGCAGGCCGCGGCGGCGCCTACGGTGGCGGCATCGCCGGAGCAGCCGCGTGCCACGGCTGGGCGGCCCCGGCGCCGCTGGTGGCTGTGGTGGCGCCGCCGGGGCTGATCCCGGCGCCGGCCGATGTGGCGATCACCGGTCAGCTCTGACCGCTCCTGTGCAGTGACGTGTCTCACGCGCTGTCACACCCGTCGATCACGCGGTGTCTTGGGGCCGAAGCCCTGAAGCGAAGGAGACACCATGACCGGGAACACCCAGGTCGTCGTGATCGGCGGCGGATACGCCGGTGTCATGGCCGCCAATCGCCTGACGCAGCGCGCCGACCTCACCGTGACGCTGATCAACCCACGCCCGACCTTCGTCGAGCGGATCCGCCTGCACCAACTGGTGGCCGGGACCGACGACGCGATCGTCGACTACCGGCAGATCCTGGCCGGCGGCGTCCGGCTGCTGGTCGACACCGTCGCCCGGATCGACGCGGCCGAGCGCAGCGTGACGTTGGCGACCGGCGGCACGACCGGCTACGACTACCTGATCTACGCGGTGGGCAGTGGCAGTGCCGATCCGCGGGTGCCCGGAGCGGCCGAGTTCGCCTACCCGATCGCCGGCCTGGAGGAGGCCCAGCGGCTGCGGCCGGTCATCGACGCCGCGCCCGCGACGGCCCCGGTGACGGTGGTCGGAGCAGGTCCGACCGGCATCGAGACCGCCGCCGAGCTGGCGGAGGCGGGCCGCACCGTGACCCTGGTCTGCGGCGAGGTGCTCGGCCCGTACCTGCACCCTCGGGGTCGGCGCGCGGTCGCCGCGCGGCTCGCCCGCCTCGGCGTGACCGTGCTCGACGGCCCCGGCGCGACGGTGACGGCCGTGACGCGCGATGCCGTACGGCTCGGTGACGGCCGCGAGCTGCCCAGCACGGTGACCATCTGGACCGCCGGATTCGGCGTGCCGGACCTGGCCGTTCGCAGCGGGCTGAGCACCGACGCGCTGGGCCGCCTGCTCACGGACGAGACGTTGACGAGCGTGGACGACGTGCGCATCGTCGCCGCCGGGGACTCGGCGGCCCCCTCGGACCTGCCGTTCCGGATGAGCTGCCAGGCCGCGATGCAGCTCGGCCCGCAGGCCGCCGAGACAGTCCTCAAGCGGCTCGCGGGTGAGGAGCCCGCGCCCGTCGACGTGGGGTTCGCCGGCCAGTGCATCAGCCTGGGCCGGCGCGCCGGCATCTTCCAGTTCGCCAGCCGGAGCGACACCGCGACGAGGCTGCACCTCGGCGGCCGCCCGGGTGCGAGGCTCAAGGAGTTCATCTGCAGGAGCATCGTCTGGCAGCTGGCGTACGAGGCGCGCAAGCCCGGCGCGCGCAACTGGTGGATCAAGGATGGCAAGCGCCGTCGGCTGCTGCAGGCCACGGGCGGCGATGCGCTGTCCACTCCCGACCGGGCGGCCTGAGCCCGGGAACGCCGACGGGGCGGCGTACGCCGACGGGGTGTCGGAGTGCGCCGCCCTGATCGGGGACGAGCTGCGCCAGGCGGCCCGCGCCGCCATGGCCGTTACTTCGGGTCGCGGTTGAACGTCGACGTCGACCAGAAGTAGCCGAGCACCGCGAGACCCAGGCACCAGGCGACCGCCAGCCACCCGTTGTGGCCGATCCCGCTGCCGAGCAGCAGACCGCGCAGGGTCTCGATGGCGGGCGTGAACGGCTGGTACTCGGCGACCGGCTGCAGCCAGCCGGGCATGGCGTCGACCGGGACGAAGGCGCTGGAGAGCAGCGGCAGCAGGATCAGCGGCATCGCGTTGTTGCTGGCCGCCTCGGCGTTCGGGCTGACCAGGCCCATGCCCACCGCGATCCAGGTGAGCGCCGTGGCGAAGAGCACGAGCAGCCCGAACGCCGCGAGCCACTCCAGCACGTCGGCATCCGTGGACCGGAAGCCGATGGCCACGGCGACGGCGCCCACCAGGACCACGCTCATGACCGATTGCAGCACGCTGCCGACGACGTGCCCGACGAGCACCGACCCGCGGTGGATCGCCATCGTGCGGAAGCGGGCGATGATGCCCTCGGTCATGTCGGTCGAGACGGACACCGCCGTGCCGATCACGGTGCTGCCGATGGTCATCAGCAGCAGGCCGGGCACGAGATACGCGATGTACTCGGCGCGGTCCGGACCGCCGCCGCCGATGCCCGCGCTCATCGTGTCGCCGAAGACGTAGACGAAGAGCAACAGCAGCATGATCGGGGTGAGCAGCAGGTTCAGGGTCAGCGACGGATAGCGCCGGGCGTGCAGCAGGTTGCGGCGCAGCATCGTGGACGAGTCGCGTACGGCCAGGGAGAGGGAACTCATCGGACGGCCTCCGTGGGCTGGTGGGGGACGCCGGTGCCGCCGGTCAGGGCGAAGAACACGTCGTCGAGGTCGGGGGTGTGCACGGTGAGGGTGTCGGCGTGCACGTCGGCGGCGTCCAGCCGGTCGAGGATCGCGCGCAGCTCGCGCTGGCTGCCGCCGCTGGGGATCTGCAGGGTCAGCGCCTGGTCGTCGCGCATGCTCTCGCGCAGCGCGCCGGCGGCCCGCTCGTACGCCGCC
This sequence comes from Micromonospora sp. URMC 105, assembly GCF_051386295.1. NCBI lineage: Bacteria > Bacillati > Actinomycetota > Actinomycetes > Micromonosporales > Micromonosporaceae > Micromonospora > Micromonospora sp. URMC 105. Next base: position 156,937 of record NZ_JBPQTL010000003.1, read on the forward strand.
GGGTCCTCGAAGCGCAGCTGGACGTGCCCGCCGGGGATGAGCCGCTTCAGTTCCCCGGCGGTACCCTCGGCGGCGATCTTCCCGTCGTTGAGCACGGCGATGCGGTCGGCGAGCTGGTCGGCCTCCTCCAGATACTGGGTGGTGAGGAAGACGGTGACGCCGTCGGAGACGAGTTCCCGGATGATCTGCCACATGTTGTGGCGGCTGCGGGGGTCGAGGCCGGTGGTCGGTTCGTCGAGGAAGATGATCCGCGGGTTGCCGACCAGGGTCATGGCGAGGTCGAGGCGGCGCTTCATGCCGCCGGAGTAGGTGGCGGCCGGTTTCTTCGCCGCGTCGGTGAGATCGAAGCGCTCCAGCAGCTCGGCGGCGGTGCGCCGGCCCTCGCGCGTGGGCAGGTGGTGCAGGTCGGCCATGAGCAGCATGTTCTCCTCGCCGGTGATCAGGCCGTCGACGGCGGAGAACTGGCCGGTGACACCGATCGCGGCGCGTACCGCCTGCGGGGCGGCGGCGAGGTCGTGACCGCCGACGCGGATGTCGCCGGAGGCGGGGTCGGGGGAGACGAGGGTGGAAAGGATCTTGACGGCGGTGGTCTTGCCGGCGCCGTTCGGGCCGAGCAGGGAGAAGATCGTTCCTTCGGGGACGGCCAGGTCGACGCCGTCGAGCACGACCTTGTCGCCGTAGGACTTGCGCAGCCCGTTCGCCGCGATGGCCAGGTTGGTCATGATGGGTGCTCCTTCTACAGGCTGCGGGCGCTGATGTCGCCGTGGTCGGTGGTCGCGTGGATGGTCAGCCCGGCCGCGGCGCCGTCGCTGTTCTTCAGTGCGTTGTGGACCCGTCCGTAGCCGGTGCCGGCGTCCAGGGAGGCGGAAACTCCGTGGGCGGCGCCGACCGTCACGTCGCCCATCCGGGTACGCAGCACGACCGTGCCGGAGGTGGCCTCGGCGATGTGGATGTCACCCTTCTGAGTGCTGAGCTCCGCCGGACCGTGGAGGCGCCCGACCGTGATGTCACCGGCGAGGGCGGTCAGGCGCACGCTCGCGGCCTCGTCGATCTTGATGGTGCCGTGCGCGCCGTCGAAGGCGACCTCGCCGAGCCGCCCGACGCCGCGGAACTCGGCGGCGGCCGCCTTCCCCTCGACGCGGGAACCGGCGGGCAGCTGGACCGTCACCTCGATGGATCCGGACGCGCCGAGGAGCTGGTTCTTCGCCGCGGCCTGGATCCGCAGCACGCCGTCGCCGTACTCGACCCTGGCCTGCTCGGCCATCGTCACGTCGCGGCCCTTGGCGGCGTCCGTGGGCAGGACCTCGACCGTGGTGTCGGCCCGGTCGGCGGCGATGAACTGGACGCGTCCGGCGGGGATGTCCAGGACGGCGGAGATCGGGTGGGGGGTGTTGAACGTGTGCATCGTGCTCTCCTCCTGCGCTCAATGTTTCTGACTTTGAAAACGCTACGTTGCGTTCAAGAGATGGGCAACAACCTTGTTGCGCACGGTCAGCGTTATGCCAGCTCACTGCCCGATTTTCGTTGCAACGGGTAGGCTTCTAACGCAACGCGGGCCGGGCCTTGCGTTGCATTGGAAGCAGAGTGAACGCTATGTTCGAGGCGTCAGGGAAGCGTGGAGGGAGATCGTGATGCCAGGAGGCCGGCTCAGCCAGCAGGAACGCCAGCAGATCGCGCTGGGGCTGGCCGACGGGCTCGCCTACGCCGAGATCGCCCGACGCCTCGACCGTCCCACCTCGACGATCACCCGTGAGGTGATGCGCAACGGCGGTCCCACCGCTTACCGCGCCGACCTGGCCCATCGCGCCACCGAACGCCGCGCCCAGCGGCGCAGGCAGGCCGTACCCCGGGGGTCGCAGGTGCCCGCGCAGGCTCACGGCCGCGACGCCGAGGCCGTGCGGGAGTACGAGGAGGCGTTCACCACTCTCCTCATGCAGCAGGGCCTGCCCAAGATGATGTCCCGGGTGCTGACCTGCCTCTACACCACCGACGCGGGCAGCCTCACCGCGTCGGAACTCGTCGGGCGCATGCAGGTCAGCCCGGCGTCCATCTCCAAGGCGATCACGTTCCTCGAGAGCCAGGGCCTCATCCGCCGGGAGCGCGACGAACGCCGCCGCGAGCGCTACGTCGCCGACGGCGACGTCTTCTACCAGGGCATGGTCGCCGCCGCCCGATCCCACGCCCAGCTCGCCGAGACCGCCCGGCAGGGTGTCGGCATCCTCGGCCCCGACACCCCGGCCGCCGCCCGCCTCGAGAACATCGCCCGCTTCGTCGACTTCGTCGGCGAGCGCATGATCCGCGCCGCGGAGCAGGCCCGCGAGATCCTCTACACGAAGACCGAAGCGACCCCAGGCGGTACCGCCACGCCAGATCCAGGTCGCGGACAGCAATCGTCTTGAGCTGCCACCAGAGGTCAGCTGAGTGTTCTTGCAGGTCCGGGTATCGGCATGACGCCGGGCGAGCTGGTCGCTCGCCCGGCATCATGCCCGCTAGTCCGCGGCCAGCACGGTGAAGGTGAATCCGGCGCTTGTCGGACGACGCAGCGGAATGTCGCACTTGATCCGGCGTCGTACCTCGTTCCTGCTGAGGCCGAGCCCTTGCGCGATGAGCCGTTCCGGGCGCACCGGTACCGGATCCTCGAAGACGACCGTCACCTGGACCGGCCACGCCTCGCCGAGCCAGTCCGACGGGGTGTCCAGGCGCCAGGACCCCGTCCAGTCGAGAGCGAAGCGGTTACGCCGGGCGAGCAGCGGATCCAACAGCCTGGACGCCACCAGTTCCGGATCGTTGACGCCGTAGCCGTGAAGCTCGGCCGGATCGAAAGACCCGACCGGCGTTCGCTCGTGCACGGTGAGCTTCCTCGTTCGATCGCAGGACACGCAGCGAACCAGCAGCCACACGTCCAGCAGCTTGCCGTTGGCGTTGACGCGGAACCTGCCCTCGCCGGTGGTGGCCGACTCCGACCGGCAGTCCACGCACCGCAGCGACAGCAGAGGCAGCCTGGTCCGACGAACGAACCAGGACAGCACGGTATGAGGTTGTGAAGACATGATCTCTCTCTGGACCTGACACGAGGCCGATTACGCGCGACCTCGAACGCTGTATGGCCGGGCGCACAAGGGCAGCCCGGTGGAACCGACGGGAGCGTCGGCTACATGAGCGCGAGAAGGTGTCAGGTCTAGAGAGCGGGCGGGGTCACGCGGTTTGTCCTCTGTCTTCACTGTGACGGTCCGCAGGCAACCTACGGCAACGCCGACGGAGGGCTCAAACGGGTTTTCGGCCGCACGTCAGTGCTTTGCCGACCCTGTCCGTTTGGTGATGGTCGCCTGCAGGTCGTCGACGTTCGCCACCGGGTTCGCGCCGGTGACGCCGTGTCAACCCGGGACAGAGACCGGGGCGGTGACTGGAGCCGGCCGGTTTATCAGCCGCCAGGTCCGCCGCCAAGGTGATGCTGGGCGCGATGCACCTGGGCGGTGCTGTCAGTCGACGCGGCGTCCGCCGACCCACTTGACCATCTCGGGCCCCAACCCGGGAAGCCCTGGCGGTTTATCGGATTGTCGGTAATAGCAATCCTGTAAACGGTCCGGACATAACGGGCAAAGTGGCAATGCATCATAATGTCTGTTCTGTTATTTTCCTATGTCGAGGTAGGGATTGAGGGGTTGCCGAGGTAGCGCAGGGCTGCGGTGAGGGTGGCGGGTGAGTCTTTGAAGTGGCCCAGGACCGCATTGCATGACGCACACAAGGGGCCTCGGACCTTGCGGCACCGCTTGCACGTTCTGCTGCCGACCATGTGCGGACCGTATCGGTCGGTACCGACACTGTGCACAGTCCGGGAGAGACGAAGGCTGATACTGGCTCGTCGCGACCGCCTTCCGTTGATTAGCGTGCGGCGGTGCGCAACGCGGAGTTCACCGATCCCCGCCTCGTCGCGGTCTACGACGTCGAGTGCCCGTGGGGCCGCGACGACGACTTCTTCCTCGCCGAGGTGGGCACCTCGCCCTGCCGCGTGCTGGACTTCGGCTGCGGCACCGGCCGGCTGGCGCTCGCCCTGGCCGCCGCCGGGCACACCGTCACCGGTGTCGACCCGGCCCGGGCCTCGCTGGACGCGGCCCGCGCCAAGCCCGGCGCGGACCGGGTCACCTGGGTCGAAGGTGGCGCGGAGGTGCTGCCCGCCGGGGCGTACGACGTAGCGCTGATGACCAGCCACGTCGCGCAGTTCGTGGTGGACGACGACGAGTGGCGGCGGGTCCTGGCCGCCCTGCGCCGCGCGTTGCGTACGGGCGGTCGGTTGCTCTTCGACTCCCGCGACCCGGCCGACCGGCGCTGGGAGCGGTGGAACCCGGTCGACTCCCGCCGCCGGGTCCGCCTGCCCGACGGGACCGACGTGCTGACCTGGACCCGGGTGAGCGCCGCCCACGCCGGCGTCGTGCACTTCACCCGCCACTTCCGCTTCCCGGACGGCGAGCGGCGCGGCGACGCCGTGCTGCGGTTCCGCACCGAGCAGGAGTTGCGGGGCTCGCTCGCGGAGGCGGGTTTCCGGATGCAGCGCATCGACGGTGGCTGGCAGGGAGAGCCCGTGGGTGCGGGGGATGACGGCGAATTCGTGGTGGTGGCGACGGCGGTCTGAGGATCGCTCCGGTACGACCGGCGGGCGCGAGCGGGTGGCGGACGGGCAATCGGTTGGCGACGCCGGCGCCGCAGGGGTTAACTTCCCCCGATGCTGATCAGAGAGTTCACCGACGCCGACTGGCCGCAGGTCTGGCCGATCGTGCAGGAGGTGGTCGTCGCGGCGGACACCTTCGTGTACGACCCGGGGCTGAGCGAGGAGTCGGCCCGCGCCATGTGGGTGGAGGCGCCGCCGGGGGTGACCGTGGTCGCCCTCGACGGTGACCGGGTCCTCGGCACGGCGAAGATCGGCCCGAACAAGCCCGGGCCGGGCGCGCACGTCGCCACGGCCAGTTTCATGGTGTCCGCCGGCGCGCGGGGCAGGGGCGTCGGCCGGGCGCTGGTCGAGTACGCCCTGGACTGGGCCCGCCGGCAGGGGTACGCGGCGATGCAGTTCAACGCGGTGGCCGAGTCCAACACCTGGGCGGTCGAGCTGTACCGGCGGCTCGGGTTCACGGTGATCGGCACCGTGCCGGAGGCGTTCGCGCTGCCGGACGGCAAGCGGGTGGGCCTGCACATCATGCACCGCTTCCTCTGAGCCCGCCGGGGACACCGGCGCGGGCGTGACGGTGCCAGGATGGGCCGATGAGCGATGAGCCGATCGACCTGGCGGTGGCGCTGGCCGGATTCGACCAGTTGTGGAGCCCGCGGATCGTCACCCGGGTCAACGACTACGACGTGCGGATCGCCAAGGTGGCCGGGGAGCACGTCTGGCACGTCCACGACGAGACCGACGAGTTCTTCCTGGTTCTCGACGGGGAGCTGCGGATCGCGCTGCGCGACGGTGCGGGGGAGCGGACGGTGGTGCTGCCCCGCGGCGCGGTGTACGTGGTGCCGCGCGGGGTGTCGCACCGGCCGTCGTCGGCGGGCGGGGCGTCGATCCTGATGTTCGAGCCGTCCGGCACGTCCAGCGTGGGGGATCGGCACGACGAGGTCCCCGATCACGTGGACGCCACCACCGGCCACCTGCTCTGACCGGTCAGCCCACCGCCGCGCCGGCCCGTTGCGGCGCCGGCGCGGCGGGCCAGGTCAGTCGGCGTACGCCGGGCACGGCCGCGGTGCCGGCGCAGGCGAGCGCGACGAGCACCGCCGCCCCGGCCAGCGGCGCGGGTGTGCCCCAGGCGTCGGCGGCGAGCGGGGCCACGGCGTAGCCGATCGGCATCGCCCCCAGCGACATCAGCCAGTCGTACGAGGTGACCCGGGCCAGCACCTCGGGCGGGAACTGCCCCTGCACCACGGTCTCCCAGATCGGGTTGAGGAAGCCCAGCGCGGTCAGCGCGAGGCAGTACGCGGCGATCACCGCCGGGGCGGGCGCGGCGGCGGCCAGCAGTGCCAGCGGGACCGCGTACGTGGCCAGGGCGAGGTTGCCGACCAGGACGGGCCGGCGGGGCCGGAACCGGCTGGCCGCCAGTGACCCGGCCAGCATGCCGACGGCGCCGCCCTGGAGCATGAGCACCCACACGCCCTCCCCGCCGAGGCGGTCCACGGCGACCGCGGGGCCGAGGGTCATCAGCACGGCCGCGGCACCGTTCCACACCCCGTGCCCGACAAGGCTGGTCCAGTACCAGTCCCCGCCGCGCACCTCCCGCCAGCCGCGCACCAGGTCGGCGGCGAGGGAGCGGTGCGGCACCGGCACGTGCCGCACCCGGATCGCGGCCACCAGCAGGGCGCTCACGGCGAAGGAGATCCCGTCGAGGACGAACGCCCAGCCGGGCCCGGCTGCCCAGATCAGCAGGCCGGCCAGGGCGGGTCCGGCGAGCCGGCTGGCGTTGGCGGTGACCCCCAGCAGGGCGTTGGCGCGCTGCCGCCCGTCGGCCTGCACGGTCCCGGCGACCAGCGGCGCCGCGGTGGGGATGGCGAAGGCGGAGGCGGCGCCGCCGAGCGCGGAGGCCACCGCCACGTGGGTCAGCGAGGGGGCGTCGGCGAGCAGTTCCACCCCGACGGCGAGTTGGGCGGCGCAGCGCACCAGGTCGGTGACCACGGCGACCCGTTGGGCGTGGAAGCGGTCGGCCACCACGCCGCCCAGGGGCAGCAGGAGCAGCCGGGGGACCATCGCGCAGGCCAGCACCAGCGCCAGCGAGCCGGCGGAGCCGCCCGCCCGCAGCACCGCCAGGGCAAGGGCGGCCGGTACGACGGCGTCGCCCAGGGCGCTGACGGTACGGCCGAGGAAGAGCAGCCGGAAGGGGCGCGTCCGGAGGGGATGAGTCACCCTCACAAGGTATTTCGACACCGAACATTTCGTCAACGAATATTTAGCCGTCGACGTACAGTGTCGGTCATGACCGCACGCGACCGCACCGATCGGCACATCGAGCGCTGGCTGCCCGTGCTGCCGGAGCTCGACCCCGACATCGAGGGCGCGGTCAGCCGGATGTCCCGCTTCACCCGGCACCTGCGCGCGGTCAAGGACCGCTCCCTGGCCGAGCTGGGTCTGCCCGCGCACGAGTACGACACGCTGCACGCCCTGGCCGGGCGGCGCGGCCGGGCCACCCCCGGCGAACTGGCCGACGACATGGCGATGGCGCCGGCCTCGGTGACCGCCCGGGTCGACGCCCTGGTCCGGCGCGGCTTCGTGCGGCGCCTCCCGTCCACGGTCGACCGGCGGCGGGTCGACGTGGAGCTGACCGACGCGGGCCGCGCGGCCTGGCACGCGGCGATTGAAGTGATCGGGCACGAGGAACACCGGCTGCTCGGCGTGCTCAGCCCGGACGAGCGCCGGCTCCTGGCCGACCTGCTGCGCCGGGTCTCCCTGCGGGCCGAGGAGACCGCCGGTTGAGCGGGCCCGGAATTCGCCTGGCGCCGACGGGGACGGGGCTGGCAGGGTGGCCGGCATGACGGCCCAGGTTCTGGCGGGTGCCCTCGCCGACGACGTACGGCGACAGGTCTTCGCGGCGATCGTGCTCGGCGCCGCCGACGCGTCGGCGGTCACCGACCGTACCGGCCTGCCGGTCCGGCAGGTGGTCACCGCGCTGCGGCGGCTGGTCGAGGCCGGGGTGGTGGCCGGCGCGGACGGTGACCTGCGGGTGGACGCCGACCTGCTCCGGGAGGCCGCCCGCGCGCCGGTCGCGGCGGCCCCCGCCGCCCGGGAACCGGCGGAGCGGGTGCTGCGCACCTTCCTGCGCGACGGGGTGCTGGTGCGGCTGCCGGCCCAGCGCGGCCGGCGGCGGGTGCTGCTGGACCGCGTCGTGGGCTCGTTCGAGCCGGGCGTGCGTTACCCGGAACGGGCGGTCGACGAGATCCTGCGGCGCTGGTGCGACGGCGGCGACGCCGACCACGTGACCCTGCGTCGTTATCTGGTGGACGAGCAGTTGCTTGCCCGTGAGCAGGGCATCTACTGGCGGATCGGCCCCTGATCCGTCCGGGACGGAAACCATCTGCTTCCGGACGGTCTTGTTAGCCTCGGGGCATGACCTCGCGCTCGCCCGGTGGCCCACCCGACCTGATGTTCCTGCTCTCCTGGGCGAGTCACGCGTTGATGGCCGAGCACGCCGCCGGCCTGGCCCGGCTGGGCATCTCCCCGCGGGCGCACTGCGTGCTGCTGAAGGCCCGGCCCGGTGGGCTCACCCAGCGGCAGATCGGCGAGCTGTGCGGGATCGACAAGACCACCATGGTGGTGACGCTGGACCAGTTGGAGGGCGCGGGGCTGGCGCGCCGGCTGCCCTCGCCGACCGACCGGCGGGCCCGGCTGGTCGAGGTGACCCCGGACGGTGAGAAGGTTCTCGGCCAGGCGCAGGAGATCGCCGGCCGGATCCAGCAGGACGTGCTGTCCACGCTGCCCGAGCCCGACCGCGCCGTGTTTCTGCGTGCGATCAGCACCCTGGTCGGCGGCCGGCTCGCCGGCAACGGGGCCTGCGGAGTCCGCCCCGCCTGCTAGTTCCGGGCAGGATAGTTCCGAACGAGATTATTTGATACGGTCGCACCTGTCTGGTTCCCCGATCGAGGAGCACGCATGACCGCGACCACCCATCCCGCCACCACCACCCCCTCCCTGCGCCGCCGCGCCCTGGGCGTGGCCGTCACCGTCCTCACCTGCGTCGTGCTCTGGATCGTGGGCGCGGTAGCCGGAGTCGACTACACCGTGGAGAACCCTGGGCAACCGGCGTTCGTCGTCAACCTGGTGCCGGTCGTCATCTTCTCCCTCGGCTCGGCGCTGGTGGGCTGGGCGGGACTGGCCCTGCTGGAGCGCTTCGCCGGCCGGCGGGCCGGCGTCATCTGGATCACGCTCGCGGTGCTGATCGCCCTGGTCTCCCTCGTCCCCGTGTTCGCCACCGAGGCCACCACCGGCGCCAAGGTGATGCTGGGCGCGATGCACCTGGCGGTCGCCGCGGTGCTGATCGCCTTCCTGCCGAAGCGGTCCCGCTGACGAGCGACGCGTGACGGCGGCGCCCCCGATGCGGGGGCGCCGCCGTCACGTCACGGGCCACGACGGAATTGCGTTGACCTCGGCGCGAGGATCGACGGGTGCGTACCACGTGGACTTCGATGCCGGCCCGGCCCACCGACCCTGACGCGGCGGACCTGCTGGGGCGGTACTTCGAGGAGATCGTCCGCCGCTTCCATCGCCGGCCCGTCCGGCCCGGCGAGGTCGAGGCGGCGATGGCCGAGTCGCCCAGCGACGACCTCGTCCCGCCGAACGGGCTGCTGCTGGTGGCGTACCGCGACGGCCGGGCCGCCGGCTGCGCAGGACTGCGGCTGCGCCCCGGCTGGGCGGAGCTGACCCGGGTCTTCGTCCATCCCGCTCACCGGGGCCACGGCGGCGGCGCCGCCCTGCTCGCCGCCGCCGAGCGGCACGCCCGGACCCTCGGCGCGGACCGGATCCGGCTCGACACCCGCGCCGACCTGGTCGAGGCCCGCGCCCTGTACGCCCGGCACGGGTACGTCGAGATCCCCGCCTACAACGACGACAGGTACGCCGAGCACTGGTTCGAAAAGCTCCTCCGCGGCGAGTTGACGCCGCGCGTACGACGCGCTAAATAGAGAAGAGGAAGTTGAGCCCGTCAGACTCAACTGTGAGGACCTTCGGCCAGGAGAACCGAGGAGGCACGACCATGCTGATGCGTACCGACCCGTTCCGTGAGATCGACCGGCTCGCCGAGCAGTTCTTCGGCACCACCAGCCGTCCCGCGGTGATGCACATGGACGCCTACCGCGACGGCGACCACTTCTACGCCGCGTTCGACCTGCCCGGCGTCGACCCCGACAGCATCGACTGCACCGTCGAGCGCAACGTGCTGACCGTCCGCGCCGAGCGACGCCGCCCCACCGGCGAGAACGTCGAACTGGTCGCGGCCGAACGCCCGATGGGCACCTTCACCCGGCAGTTGTTCCTCGGCGACACCCTCGACGCCGACCGCCTCGAGGCCGGGTACGACAACGGGGTGCTGACGCTGCGCATCCCGATCGCGGAGCGCGCCAAGCCCCGCCGGGTCACCGTCAACGCCGGCAACGGGCACAAGCAGCTCACCGCGTGACGGAGGCACCGCCGGCGGTGGGGTACGCCGGCGGCGGATAGATGGCGGCCATCGCGTGGGCGCTGGCCGCCATCAGCTGCCGCAGCTCGGCCGGGGCGAGCACCTCCACCTGCGCACCCAGCTTCAGCAGCTCGGTGTGCCCGTGCCGCACCGACTCGATCGGCACCGTCGTGTGCAGCCAGCCGTGCGCGTCCGGCTCACCCGCCGCCGCCCGGGCCGCCCGGCTCATCGCGGGCGGGAAGACGTACGTCATGAACTCCAGCGCGGCGGTGGTGACCCGCACCCGGGCCTCGTCGCGGTAGACGCCGCGCTCGTACCGGTCGGCCCACTCCCGCCACGAGGCGGCCAGGTCGAAGTCGGCGGGCCGGTCGAACCGCTCGTCGAGCACGGTCAACGCCAGGATCGCCCCGACCCGGTAGGTGCGCACCTGCTCCCCGGCGCGGGCCGCCAGATACCAGCGGCCGGCCTTGAGCACCACCCCCAGCGGCGCCAGCACCCGGCTCACCTCGCGGGGGCGCTTCCACCGCCGGTAGCGGACCTCGATTAGGCGGTCCGCCCAGATCGCCTCGGCCAGTGCGCTCAGGTGCGGGGTGGGTTCCGGGTCCCGGAACCAGCCGGGCGCGTCCAGGTGGAACCGCTGCCGGATCCGGTCGCCCTCGTCGGCCAGGCCCGCCGGCAGGGCCGCCCGCAGCTTCAGCTCCGCGGCGGTGAGGACCGCGCCGAGGCCCAGCTCCGCGGCCGGCCCGGGCACCCCGGCCAGGAACAGCGCCGCGGCCTCGTCGGAGGTCATCCCGGTCAGCCGGGTGCGGTAGCCGCCGAGCAGCCGGTAGCCGCCGGCCGGGCCCCGGTCGGCGTACACCGGGACGCCGGCGGCGCCGAGCGCCTCGACGTCGCGGTAGACGGTACGTACCGAGACCTCCAGCGCGTCGGCGATCTCCTGGGCGGTCATCCGCCCCCGGGCCTGCAGGAGCAGCAGCAGGGAGACCAGCCGGCTGGCGCGCACCCGACGACGGTAGCGCGCCGCTGGCAATCCGCTCGGGCGCGCCTCGTGGTCATTGGCCGCCGGGGCTGAGAGCCTTTTTCACATGCTGCGTTCCGACGTCCCGGTCCTGTCCCACGCCTCGGCCCGGCCCGCCCTGCCGAGCGGGCCGGTCGACTTCACCGAGGCGTGGCTGCGCAACCGGCGGCTGTCGGAGCACACCCGCGCCGCGTACCGGCGGGACATCGCCGGCTGGCTGGCCTGGTGCGCCGCCCGCGACCTCGACCCGCTGCACGCCAACTTCCTGGACGTCAACACCTACGGCCGCGATCTGGAGGCCACCCTGGGCGCCCGGACCGGCCGGCCGCTGACCCCGGCGACCGTGGCCCGCAAGCTCTCCGCGCTCTCCAGCTGGTACGAGTTCCTGGTCAAGCTGCGGGCGGTGGACGCCAACCCGGTCTCCGGCGCCGACCGGCCGCGCGTCGACCGGGACCACTCGGCCACGGTCGGGCTCACCCCGGAGGAGGTGGACGCGTTGCTGGCCGCCGCCGACGCCGACACCGGCCCGACCGCCGCCCGCAACCGCGCCGCCATCGCCCTGCTCGCCGACCTCGGCCTGCGGGTCGGGGAGCTGGTCTCGCTGAACCTCGACGACCTGGGCGCCGAGCGGGGGCACCGCAGCGTGCGGTTCGTCGGCAAGGGCGGCAAGCCGCGCCGCCGGGCGCTGACCCCCGGCACCGCGTACGCCGTGGACGCGTACCTGGCCGCCCGGGCCGCCGCGCAGGGGGTGGCCGTGGAGCAGCTCACCGGCCCGCTGCTGGCCACCGCCACCGGCGGCCGGCTGGACCGGCACTCGGTGTTCCGGCTGGTCCGCCGGCTGGCCCAGGTCGCCGGCATCCCGGCGGCAGCCAAGTTGTCCCCGCACTCGCTGCGGCACGCCTTCGCCACCACCGCCCGCGCCGAGGGCGTGCCGCTGGAGGACGTACAGGACGCGATGGGGCACGCCGACCCCCGCACCACCCGCCGCTACGACCGGGACCGGCACAACCTCGACCGCGACCCGGCGTACGTGATCTGGGCGGCCCGGGCCCGCCGCCGCGGCTGAGCCACGGTCTACGCCGGGCGCGTGTCGGCCCACGCTCGTACGGTGCGGGGATGCGACACGGACTGGAGATCCCCTGTGGGGGCCGGGGCATGAGCGCAGCCCTGCTGGTGGAGCTCGGCGAGCTGACCGAGCGGTCCGGCTGGGACGCGGTGTTCCTGGAGGACTACCTGATCCACCACGACGGCGTCGACCCGCCCACCTTCGACCCGTGGCTGCTGCTGGCCGCGATCGCCGGGCGCACCGGGCGGATCCGGCTGGGCACGGCGGTCACCGGGCTGCCCCGGCGCCGGCCGGCGAAGCTGGCCCGGGAGGTGCTCACCCTCGATCACCTCTCTGCGGGCCGGGCGCAGGTGGCGGTCGCTGTCGGGGACCCGGCCGGGCCCGGTGACCCGGCCGGGACGGTGCGTCAGCCCTGCGGGCGGGGGCAGATGCAGAACGGCTGGCCCACCGGGTCGAGCAGCACCACCCAGCGCCCGTCGCCGGGCTGGAACTCCGGCCTGGTCGCGCCCGCCGCCACGAACTCCTGCTCCGCGGCGGTGAGGTCGTCGACGTACAGGTCGAGGTGGTAGCGCTTGGCGGAGGTCTCGTCGGGCCAGCGCGGCGGAACGAAGCCGGGCACCCGGCCGAACCCGACCGAGACGCCGTCGGGGCTGCTGATCATGGCGTACTCGGCTTCGCTGTGGGTGATCTTCCAGCCCAGGACGCGGTGGTAGAACTCCGCGTGCGCGGCCGGGTCGGGGCTGTCCAGGTTGACCATGGCGAGGTCGGCGGTGACTGTCATGACCGGCAGCCTGCCGCAGGTACCTGACACCTGCTGACAGGTACCGCACGGCTTCGCTCGGCGGCATATCGGCAGCAGGGCCGCCGCGCCCGCAGCCGCGCCGCCGGCCCGGCCCCCTCGTCACGACCGGGGCGATGTTCCTGCGCGGATCGGACGGTGCGGCATACGGTCGCAGGTGATGGGCGGTCAGCAGGCGTGGCACCGACCGGCCCGGCCCCGCCGGCCGGTGCGTACCGGTCTGCTGCTCGGTGGCCTGACGATGCTGCTGTGCCTGGTCGGCGTGGCCGGGCTGGGGGCCTGGAACATGCAGGTGGTGACCCAGGCGGGCGGACCGGTGCGGGAGACCGCCGACGGGTTCTTCCAGGAGTTGTCCGCCGGCGAGGTCGAGCGGGCCTACGACCGGCTGTGCGCACAGGCCCGCAGCCGGTGGAGCGAGGTCGGCTTCGCCGGCTGGGTGCGGACCCCGCCGGTGGTCACCGGCTACGAGATCCTGGACGTGTCGGTGCGCACCAAGGCCGGCCGCCCGATCGGGGAGGTGACCGTCCGCGTCACCCGCGAGGGCGGGGCCGGCGAGGAACGCCGCCTGCCGGTGATCAAGGAGGACGGCGAGTGGCGGGTCTGCGGCGACCCGTTCTAGGAGCGCGGGCCCAGGTCGCCGGAGCGGTAGTGACGCCGGCAGAGCACCTGGTAGCGCACCTCGGCGGTCTCCGCCGTGTCGCCGATGACCACCTGCGCGCCCTCGCGGACCACCCGCCCGTCGACCACCCGGGCGTTGAGCAGCCCCTCCCGGCCGCACCAGCAGAGCACCTCGATCTGGATCCGGGCCACCTCGTCGGCCAGCTCGAACAGCCGCTGCGCCGCCGGGAAGAGGCAGGACCGGAAGTCGGTGGCCAGGCCGAAGGCGTACACGTCGACGTCGTAGCCGTCGACCAGTTCGGCCATCTGCTCCACGTGCTCGACGTTGTAGAAGGAGGCCTCGTCGCAGATCAGGTAGTCGACGCGTACCCCCTCGGCCCAGGTGTCGCGGACCAGCCTGCGCAGGTCGAGCGAGTCGGTGACCTCGACGGCGGAGTGGGCCAGGCCGATGCGGCTGGTGACCTGCGGGCCCAGCGACCGGTCGATGCGGGTGGTGACCAGGCCGCGGCGGCCCTGCCGGGCGTGGTTGTAGTTCATCTGCAACGCCATGGTGGACTTGCCGCAGTCCATCGGCCCCCAGAAGAACTTCAGCGCGGCGGCGTGCAGCGGCCGCCCGTCGACACCGCGGGCGGCGGCACAGCCGATGCCGTTCTCGTCCGGACCCGGCAGGGGTCGGGCCAGGCAGGTGGGGGCGGCAGCGGCGTCGTCGGTCACGTCGGGGCAGCCTAGTCCATCGAGGCGCCCCGATCGGCTGGGCTCAGAGCACCCGGGGCGGGGTGTTGCCGGCCGCGACGATGGCCCGGCGGATCGGCACCGCCGCCAGCAGCACGAAGCCCAGGACGAAGAAGATCAGCAGTGAGACCAGGCCCACCCGGTAGGAGGCGGTGAGCTGGAACACCAGGCCGAAGGCGAGCGGCCCGAGCCAGCTGGTGCCCTTGTCGCTGATCTCGTAGAAGCCGTAGTACTCGCCCTCCTTGCCGGCGGGGATGAGCTGGCTGAACAGCGATCGGCTCAGCGCCTGGCTGCCGCCGAGGACCAGGCCGATCGCCGCGCCGAGGGCCATGAACGGCAGCGGCGCCTCGGCAGGCAGCCGGAACGCCGCGATGATCACACCGGTCCAGAGCACCAGCGACAGCAGCACCGTCTTCCACGCGCCGATGCGCCGGGCCAGCGCGCCGAGGGCGAGCGCCCCGCCGAAGGCGAGGAACTGCACCAGCAGGATCGTCACGATCAGGGTGCTCTGCTCCAGCTTCAGCTCCTCGGTGCCGTACTGGCTGGCCAGGGTGATCACGGTCTGGATGCCGTCGTTGTAGACCAGGAAGGCGAGCAGGAAGAACAGCGTCAGCGGGTACGCCTTGATCTCGCGCAGGGTGCGGCCGAGCTGCCGGAAGCCGTCGGTGAGCACGTTGCCGCCGCCGGCCAGCGCCGCGGCGGTGGGGCGCTCGCGCAGCCAGCGCAGCGGCACCAGGGTGAACAGCGCCCACCACACGCCGGCGGACACGATCGACCAGCGGGCCAGGTCCAGGGTGCGCTGCGGGTTGCCCTCCTCGCCGAGCATGGAGACCGCGACCAGGTTCAGCGCGAGCAGCAGCCCGCCGCCGAGGTAGCCGATGGCCCAGCCGCGGCTGGAGATGCCGTCGCGTTCGTCGGGGCCGCCGAGCTGCGGCAGGAACGAGTTGTAGACGACCACGGCCGCGCCGAAGGCGATGTTGGCGATCAGGAACAGCGCCCCGCCGAGCAGGTACCGCTCGCCGGTGACGAAGGCCATCGCGATGGTCGCCCCGGCGCCGGTGAACGCCGCGCCGGCCAGCAGCCGCTTCTTGTGCACCGACCGGTCGGCGATCGCCCCGACGACCGGCAGCACGAAGACGGTCAGGAACACCGACAGCGAGATCAGGTACGGGTAGTAGGAGCCGGCCGCGACCCGGATGCCCAGCGGGTGCACGTAGCCGTCGCAGCTGTCCGCGCCGAGTTCGCAGCCGGCCGCCAGCTCGGTGACGGTGGTGAGGAACGGGCCGAGGAAGACCGTGATGACGGTGGTCTGGAAGGCCGAGTTGGCCCAGTCGTAGAGGTACCAGCCACGGCGTTCCCGACGGGTGCTCGCCGGCGGTGGCTCCTGCACCGCGGGGGTGACGGTCTCGGCCATCGGGCTTCCTTTGCCGGTACTCAGGCGGCCCAGTGGCCGCGGCTGCGGTAGACGTCGCGCAGCACGCCGACGTGATCGGTCATGATGCCATCCACACCACGATCAAGTAAGTCGTGCATCTCGGCAGGTTCGTCGATCGTCCAGACGTGCACCTGCAGGCCCAACCGGTGGCAGTAGGCGAGGAACCGGCGGTCCACCACCGGCACCCGGCCGTAGCGCGGCGGCACCTGCGCGGCGACCACCGAGGGCGGCAGCCGCAGCCGCCACCCGTGCAGCGACGCCAGCCGCAGCCGGGCCACCCCGCGCATGCCGAGACCGGTCGCGACCCGACCCTCGGTCAGGGCCCGCAGCCGGATCAGCCGGGCGTCGCTGAACGACGCCAGCAGCACCCGCTCGGCCGCGCCGGCCCGCGTCACCGTCTCGACCGTCGGCTCCACGCCGCCGTCGGCCTTCACGTCGATGTTGAACCGCACCTGCGGCCACGCGGCCAGCACCTCGTCGAGCCGGGGTACGACCGCCGCGCCGCCGACGCGTACCGAGGCGAGGTCGGACCAGCGCAGGTCGGCGATGCGTCCCCGCTCGCCGGTGACCCGCTGCAGGCTGGCGTCGTGGAAGACCACCGCCACGCCGTCGGCGGTGCCGTGCACGTCGGTCTCGACGTACCGGTAGCCCAGGCCGATCGCCCGGGTGAACGCCTCGACGGTGTTCTCGTCGCCCTCGGCGGCGCCGCCACGGTGGGCGAAGGCCAGCGGCGCGGGCGCGTCGAGGTAGCCGGGGGTCAGCACGCAGCGCAGTATGCCTCGCGCCGGTGGCCCGCGGATGACCGGCCCGCGAGGATCGGATGTCGATGGACACCATTACCTGCACAGGCACATGCAGGCCCGGTCGCAGTCGCTGCTGACTCGGCTCCCGACGAGCACCCACGCGTCGCCGCCGAGTGCCGAGTACGGTGTCCACCGCTGGTCGCGGCGCGCCCGCCGCTACCAGGCGTGAGGCGGGGGAGACGCGCGTGCGGCCCAGCATCCTGTTCGTCACGGACCTGGCCTATCCGGCGCAGGGCCGCCGCTACGGCGACGAGGACGTGTATCTGACCTCCCGGCTGCGGGAGGACTTCGACCTGGCGCTGTGCCATCCGCGGGAGGCGGCCGCGCTGATGGGCCGCTTCGACGCGGTGGTGGTCCGCAACAGCGGCCCGGTGCTGGCCTACCGGGAGGCGTACGAGGCGTTCCGGGCGGTCGCGCCGGCCGGGGGCGTGCGGGTGTCCTGCCGCACCGCCGACGGCGCGCTGCTGCTGGTGGAGCTGGAGGACCTCAACCCGTACCTGTCGCTGGACCTCGTCGGCGCGCCGGTGCGCGAGCAGTTCGTGGCGGCGCTGACCGGCTCCCTGCGCCGCTTCCTCGCCGCCGGGTAGGGCGGGTCAGCGCAGCCAGCCGCCGGTCAGGTCGATGACCGCCGTCCCGGCGAGGTCGGCCAGCTTCACCCGGACGAACTCCCGCGCCGTCGTCGAGGTCTGCGTGCGCGGCGCCGGGGTCGGGCCGGTGACGACCGCGACGACGACGGTGGCGGCGTCCGCCGGGGACTGCGCCGCCGCGAATGTCCGACCGCTGCGGTCGAGGTACGCGCGCAGCGCCGGGGCGTACACCCCGGCCTGCTCGAGTGCGCGGTCCCGGTCGATGTCGATGTTGGCGACGAACTCGCTGGCCACCGGGCCGGGCTCGACCACGGCGACGGTCACCCCGACGCCCGCCGCGACCGGCGCGAGGGACTCCATGAACCCCTCGACGGCGAACTTCGCGGCGCAGTACGCCTCGTTGAACGGCTGCCCGACGACCCCGCCGACGCTGGTGACGCTGACCAGCCGGCCCCGGCTGGCCCGCAGGTGCGGCAGCGCGGCCCGGCTGACGTGCAGCACCCCGAAGAAGTTGACCTCCATGACGGCGCGCACGTCCTCGACGGTCTCCTGTTCCAGGGTGCCGACGTGCCCGGCGCCGGCGTTGTTGACCACCGCGTCGAGCCGCCCGTACGCGGCCACGGTCTCGGCCACGGCGGTGGCGGCCGAGTCGGCGTCGGTGACGTCGAGGCGGCGTACGTCGATCAGGTCGGCGACCCCGGCGGCGTCGGCGGCGGCGCGCAGCCGGTCGGCGCGCCCGAGGTCGCGCATGGTGGCCACGGTGCGCCAGCCGGCGCGCGCGCAGCCCAGCGCGATCTCCAGGCCGATGCCGGTGGAGGTGCCGGTCACCAGCACCGTCTGCTCGCTCATGTCTGCCCGCCTTTCCTGGTGGAACGCCTGCGGGCAGGGTCTCACCGTTCCGGGCCCCGCGAGGGCAACTCCGGGTTGCCCGGCACCGGGAGCGGACACTAGGGTCGATGTCGTGACTGCCGGGTCGGCCATGGGCCACAAGCGGACAGGACACCCGGCCGGCGCGTGAGCCCCGGGTGGGCCCGAGGCCCGCCACGTGCGCTCCGCCCGTCGCCTTCGCCGCGACGCCTCCGCGATTCTCACGCACCACGGTTCGCCCGTCGGTGCCGCCTGCCGCGCGTGCCGTCCGTCGACGTCCGCGCTCCCCGCCTTCTCGCACCCACCGCGCCGCCGCGCGGCGCGCTCACCTGCCCGGAGTTTCCACACCACATGCCGAACGACTTCAACACCCCAATCATCGAGGAGTTCCGCGCCAACGCCGGCCGTGTCGGCGGCTGGTTCGAGGGCGCCCGACTGTTGCTGCTCACCACCACCGGGGCGCGTACCGGCGCCGAGCACACCACCCCGCTGGGCTATCTGCCCGACGGCGACCGGGTCCTGGTGATCGCCTCCGCCGGGGGCGCGCCGCGGCACCCGCAGTGGTTCCGCAACCTGGTGGCCGACCCGCTGGTCACCGTGGAGGACGGGGTCTTCACCTACCGGGCCCGCGCCGAGGTGCTCACCGACGCCGACCGCGACCGCGCCTTCGCCCGGGCCGCCGAGGCCGACCCGGGGTGGGCCGACTATCAGGACCGGGCGGGCCGCCGGCTGCCGGTGGTGGCGCTGGAGCCGCTGCCGGGCCCGCCGAGCCCGCCGCCCGGCCCGCCGGGCGCGGCGCTGATCGCCGTGCACGACGCGTTCCGCCGGGAGCTCGACCTGATCCGGCAGGAGGTGGCGGCGGCGGGGCCGACCATCGGGGCGCAGCTGCGGGTGAACTGCCTGACCCTCTGCGAGGGGCTGCACGGGCACCACCAGCGCGAGGACGGGGGCATCTTCGCCTGGCTGGCGTACGAGCGGCCCGATCTCGCTCCGGTGCTCGACCGGCTCGCCGCCGAGCACCGGGCGATGGCGGCGCTGCTGGACGAGCTGCGCGCGGTCCTGGCCACTCCCGCCGTGGACCCCGTCGTGCTGGGCCGGGAGGTGGACCGCCTGACCGGCCAGGTGCAGGCGCACCTGGCGTACGAGGAGGAGCAGTTGGTGCCGCTCCTGGACGCCGCCGGCGGGTGATCACGCCGCGCGGCTGAGGTCACGCCGCCCGGCGGGGTTCAGGCCGCCGGGCGGCGGCGGTGGGCGCGGCTGGTGTCGACGGGGCGGCCCGGGTCGACGTGCCGGGGCCGGTCCGGCTCGTCGGGGCGCAGCGGCACCAGGGTGTCCGTGATCGCGTCGATGATCCGGTCTGTGCCGCGGCGCGCGGCGCCAGGCGCGCCGTGGGCCAGGTCGTGCAGGTCGAGCGGTTCGCCGAAGCGCACCCGGATCACCGGCCGGCGCAGCAGCGACCGGGCGGCGCCACGCAGCACGCCCTTGGGTGCCCGGTAGGGCAGCACCTCGTGCGAGCCCCACTGGGCGACCGGGACGATCGGGGCGCCGCAGGCCAGGGCGAGCCGGGCGGCGCCGGTCTTGCCCCGTTCGGGCCACAGGCCGGGGTCCAGGCCGATGCGGCCCTCGGGATAGACCAGCACTACCGAGCCGCGGGCGACCGCGGCGGCGGCGTCGTCGAGGGCCCGGTGCACGGCGGCGGTGCCCCGGTCGACGCGCAGGTGCCCGGCGTGGCGCATCAGCGCGCCGACGACCGGGGCGCGGAAGAGCCCGCCGGTGGCCATGATCCGGGGGGCGATGCCGCGGGTCCGGCAGGCCGCGGCGAGGACGGCCGGGTCGAACGGGCTGATGTGGTTGGCGGCCAGGATCAGCGGGCCGCGGCGCAGGTGCTCGGGCACGTCGCCGCTGACCTCCAGCCGGGCCAGCAGGGCGACGAGGAGGCGGGCGAGGACCTGTACGGCGCGCCAGAACAGCGGCGGCCGCCAGGTGGCGGTCGGGGTGTCCATCAGTGCTGGATGGTCGCACGTCCCCGGGTGAGGGCGGGCACCGATCCCGGGTCGGGTGGCAGAGGTGATCAGGGTCATTGGTCCCGGGCCGGCTCGGGACCCCCGGCCCTGCCCGAATCTCTACGACGCGCAGTAGTATTTACTACGTCTCGTAGTATGAACAGCTGGGGGTTCCTGGTGGACGCGTTGGATGTCGCCCGCTGGCAGTTCGGTGTCACCACCGTCTACCACTTCCTATTCGTGCCGCTGACCATCGGCCTGTCCGTGCTGGTGGCCATCCTGCAGACGCTGTGGCACCGCACCGGAAACGAGCGCTACCTCAAGCTCACCAAGTTCTACGGCAAGCTCTTCCTGATCAACTTCGCGATGGGCGTGGTCACCGGCATCGTGCAGGAGTTCCAGTTCGGCATGAACTGGAGCGACTACTCCCGCTTCGTCGGTGACATCTTCGGCGCTCCCCTCGCGATCGAGGCCCTGGTCGCGTTCTTCCTGGAGTCGACCTTCATCGGCCTGTGGATCTTCGGTTGGGACCGGCTGCCGAAGCGGGCGCACCTGGCCAGCATCTGGGCCGCCGCCATCGGCACCAACCTCAGCGCCTACTTCATCCTCGCGGCGAACTCGTTCATGCAGAACCCGGTGGGCTACCGGATCAACCCGGAGACCGGCCGCGCCGAACTCACCGACTTCGTCGCCGTGCTCACCAACAAGGTCGCGCTGATCACCTTCCCGCACACCCTGGCCGGCTCGTTCCTGGTCGCCGGCTCGCTGGTGGTCACCGTCGGGCTCTGGCACCTGATGCGCAACCGCGGCAGCGCCGACACCGGGGCGTACCGGTTCGCCACGAAGTTCGGCTCGTGGGTGGTGCTGGTCTCCGCCACCCTGGTGGTGATCACCGGCGACATCCAGGGCAAGATCATGACGCAGGTGCAGCCGATGAAGATGGCCGCCGCCGAGGGCCTCTACACCACCGAGAGCCCCGCCTCGTTCTCCGTGCTCACCGTGGGCAGCCTCGACGGCACCCGCGAGCTGTTCGCCATCAAGATCCCGTACCTGCTGTCGTACCTGGGCACCGGCGACCCCAACGGCACCGTCCACGGCATCAACGACCTGCAGGCCCAGTACGCCGCCCAGTACGGGGCCGGCAGCTACACCCCGATCATCCCGGTCACCTACTGGAGCTTCCGCTTCATGATCGCCTTCGGGCTGGCCGCCGCCGCGATCGCCCTGCTGGTGCTCTGGTCGCAGCGCAAGGGCCGCACCCCCACCAGCCGGTGGCTGCTGCGCGCCGGCCTGGTCATGCCGGTGCTGCCCCTGCTCGCCAACTCCTTCGGCTGGATCTTCACCGAGATGGGCCGCCAGCCCTGGATCGTCTTCGGCGAGATGCTCACCCGCGACGGCGTGTCCCGCAGCGTCTCGCTGGCCGAGGTGCTCACCTCGTTCACCGCCTTCACGCTGATCTACGCCACCCTCGCGGTGATCGAGTTCAAGCTGCTGGTCCGCTACGCCCGCGCCGGCGTACCCGACCTCACCCCCGATCCCGCGATCGACGACAGCCACGACGACGCCGAGCGCCCGCTCGCCTTCGCCTACTGATCCGGAGCCCACCCGTGGAACTGACGACCGTCTGGTTTCTCCTCGTCGCCGTGCTCTTCACCGGCTACTTCATCCTCGAAGGCTTCGACTTCGGCGTCGGCATGCTGCTGCCCGTCCTCGGCCGCGACGACCGGGAACGCCGCGTCCTGATCAACACCATCGGCCCGGTCTGGGACGGCAACGAGGTCTGGCTGATCACCGCCGGCGGCGCCATGTTCGCCGCCTTCCCCGAGTGGTACGCCACCCTCTTCTCCGGCTTCTACCTGCCGCTGCTGCTGATCCTGCTCGCCCTGATCGCCCGCGGGGTGGCCTTCGAGTACCGGCACAAGCGCCCCGAGGCGTCCTGGAAGCGCCGCTGGGACACCGCCATCTTCGTCGGCTCCGTCGTACCGGCGGTGCTGTGGGGCGTCGCCTTCGCCAACATCCTGCGCGGTGTGCCGCTGGACGCCGAGCACGAGTACGTCGGCGGCCTGGTCGACCTGCTGCACCCGTACGCGCTGCTCGGCGGGGTGACCACCGCGGCGCTGTTCCTCACCCACGGCGCGGTGTTCATCGCCCTGAAGACCACCGGCGAGGTCCGGCAGCGCGCCGGCGCGCTCGCCGTGCGCCTGGGCGTGGGCGCCGCGGTGGCCGCGGTGGCGTTCCTGACCTGGACGCTGAGCATCCGCAACAGCGCGGCCGCCGTCGTGCTCGCCGTCGGCGCGGCGCTCGCCCTGCTCGGTGGCCTGGCCGCCGCCCGGGTACGCCGGGAGGGCTGGGCGTTCACCGGCACCGCCGTCGCGATCGGCCTGGCCGTGGCGACCCTGTTCGCGGCGCTGTTCCCGAACGTGCTGCCCTCCACCCTCGACGCCGCCGGCACGCTGACCGCCACCAACGCCGCCTCCACCCCCTACACCCTCAAGATCATGACCTGGGTGGCGGTGATCTTCACCCCGATCGTGCTGGCCTACCAGGGTTGGACGTACTGGGTGTTCCGCAAGCGGATCGGGGTAGTGAACATCCCGCAGCACTGAACCTGCGGGGGCGCGGGACGCGGGGCCGGGGCGAGGGGGTCGCACCGGCCCCGCGAGCTGCCTGCCGAAAATCGCTGCACCGGCACGATCCGGCGCCGCTATGGTGGCCCGATGTCCGACACCGTGCACGTGCGTGAGCTCACCGACGACGAACTCACCGACGCCTGGAACCTCGGCCGGCACGCCTTCGGCTCCGACCCGCAGCCGCCACCGCACGCCACCGCCGCGATGCCCGGCCTGACCCGCTACGGCGCCTTCGACCACACCGGCCGGCTGCGGGGCAAGGCCGTCGACCTGCACCACGAGCAGTGGTGGTCCGGCCGGGCCGTGTCCGCCGCGGACGTCGCCGGGGTCGCCGTCGCGCCCGAGGCCCGGGGCCGTGGTGTCGCCCGCGCCCTGCTCACCGGTCTGCTGCGCGGCGCCCACGACCGGGGCGCCGCGGTCAGCGCCCTCTTTCCCACCGTCACCGCCCCCTACCGCGCCTGCGGCTGGGACGTCGCGGGGGTGCTGCGCACCGTCGACCTGCC
This sequence comes from Micromonospora sp. URMC 105, assembly GCF_051386295.1. Lineage (NCBI taxonomy): Bacteria > Bacillati > Actinomycetota > Actinomycetes > Micromonosporales > Micromonosporaceae > Micromonospora > Micromonospora sp. URMC 105. Next base: position 180,137 of record NZ_JBPQTL010000003.1, read on the forward strand.
CACGGTGGCGCTGCCCCGGCACCGGCCGGCCCCGCACCTGACCGTCCGCGCCGGCACGCCCGCGGACCTGCCCGCCGTCGTCGCGCTCTACGAGCGCCTCGCCCGGGACCGGTGCGGGCTGCTCACCCGCCGCGGCGCGCTCTTCGACCGCGACTACGGCGGCGACAGCCTGCCCTTCGACGGCCTGACCCTCGTCGAGCACGACGGGCAGCTCGCCGGCTACGCCGGCTGGGACCGTGGCCGCGGCTACGGCGGCGACGCCGTGCTCACCGTCGAGGAGGTCTTCGCCTGCACCGCCGACGCCGCCCGGGAACTCGTCGCCGTCCTGGCCAGCTGGCACAGCGTCGCCCCGACCCTGCGGCTGTGCCTGCTCGACGGCGACGCGATCAGCGCCCACCTGCCGCTGGAAGCCCTGCGCGAGCACGAACAACAACCGTGGATGCACCGGCCGGTCGACGTCACCCGCGCCGTCGCCGCGCGTGGCTGGCCGGCCCACGTCCGCGGCCACGTCGAGTTCCGCCTCACCGACGAGCTCGCCGACTGGAACACCGGCACCTGGCGGCTGGAGGTCGCCGACGGCGAGGCGCAGCTCACCCGCGTCACCGCCGAGGCCGGCCTGCACCTGTCGGTACGCGGCTTCGCCCTGCTCTACAGCGGCGCCGGCACCGCCCGGTCCGTCGCCGACGCCGGTCTGCTGCGCGCCGCCGGCACCGACCCGGGCGCCTTGGACCTGCTGGCCTCAGGGGGAGCGGCGCAGCTGCTGGACTACTTCTGAGCCCGCCCGCACGTCGGCCGGGCCTCCTTCGGTTCGCAGGCCCGGCCGACTCTGCGTCAGTGCGCGTGGTGGTAGGAGTGGACGACCGCGTGGCCCTTGCCGCGCGAGATCAGCCACCGGTTGACCGGCGTGGTGAGCACGAACGCCACCAGCAGCGCGAACGCCAGCGACGCCCAGAACACCCAGCTGGTCAGCCCGGCCTCCATCGCACCGGGCACGGCGAGCATGACGGCGTTGTCGAGGATCTCCATCACCGCGATCGACACGGTGTCGGCGGCCAGCGCCACCTTCAGCGCGCTACGCACGTCCACGCCGGCGCGCAGCACCCCGCGCATGGTCAGCGCGTAGCCGAAGACGAACGCCAACGCGACCGCGAGCACGACGGTGGGCAGGGCGGACCAGCCCAGCGCGGTGCCGATGACCATGCCGAGCACCTCGCCGATCGCGCAGCCGGTGAGGCAGTGCAGGGTGGCCTGCGCGGCCACGCTCCAGGACGTCGCCGCCGCACTTGGCGCGGCGCCGGCAGGCGGCGGGTGATGGTGACCGGCGGTGGCCTGGTGCTGATGGGTCCCGTGATCCATGACAGGAGCCTCCCTTCGACTCCACCGAACATACCCCCCGGGGGTATGCTCGGGAAGTGGTCGGGCGAGTGAGGGCGGCGACAGCACCACCGACTGACGACTGCGCGCCGCACCCCGGCCTGGGCCGGGATGCGGCGCGCGGCCGTACCCGTCAGCGCGCCTCGCGCAGCTCCGCCAGCCGGGCCTCGATCTCCGCCAGCTCCGCGCGCAGCTTCTCCGCCTGCTGCTCCGCCTCGGCCCGCTCGGAGGCCAGGATCTGCTCCACCGCCTCCTGCACCCCGGGCACGTCGACCAGCGCCACCATCTTCAGCGCCTCCGCCGGCTTCACCACGTACGGCTTCGCCAGGGCCTTCGCGCCCTGCTGCGCCGCCACCGTCCACTCCCCGTCGGCGTACGCCAGGGTGACCGTCAGACCCGCCGGCCCCTTCGGCTTCGCGGCCTTCACCGCCCGCCGGGCCGGCTTCGCCTCCACCTGCTGCTCCACCTTCGACTCCTCCCGGCGCGGCGCCGGCACCCGGTCCAGCACGAACTCCGGCGCCGCCGGCGCGGCCGGCGGCTGCTCCACCTGCGGCTCCGGCTTCGGCTCGGCCACCTTGCGCCCCGTGCCCCGGGGCGCCACCGCCACGTCGGCGGGGGAGAAGGGCAACTCGTCGCGGCCGAAGCGCACCACCACGAACTCCTCGGACACCTCGGGGTCGGTCAGCTCCACCACCTGGCCCACCTGCCCGGCGATCTGACCCGCCGAGGCGGTGAACACCACCTTGGGCTTGCGCCCGGCAGCCAACGCCTCCCGGATGCCCTGCACCTCGTCCTCGGACAAACCCTGGCCCGCCATCACAGCCCTCTTCCGTACACGTGTTTGATTGCTGCCTTGATACCAGCCGGGCCCGACAACCGGAAGATCAACCCCCCAGTGCCCGCAACGCCCCGTCGGCGTGCTCGTTCATCCCCAACTCGTTGTGGATCACCGCGAGCACCCGCCGGTCCTGCCCGATCACGAACGTCATCCGCCGCATGCTCAACGGCCCCAACGGCAACCGCCGCCGCACCCCGAACCGCTGCGCCACCACACCGTCGACATCGGAGAGCAACGGATAGTCGAACCCGTGCCGCCGCGAGAACTCCGCCTGCTTCTCCACCGGGTCACGGCTGATCCCCACCCGCTGGGCGCCGACCGCCGCGAACTCCGCCGCCAGGTCCCGGAAGTGGCAGCTCTCCGCCGTGCAGCCCCGCGTCATCGCCGCCGGGTAGAAGAACAACACCACCGGACCCGCCGCCAGCAGCTCCGACAGCCGCCGCGACGCGCCCGTCTGGTCCGGCAGCGCGAAATCCTCCACCAGGTCACCGACACCCACACCCACCGCGCACCTCCACCGATCGACCGACGACGCGCGGTGAGCCTAAGGGATCAACCCCACACCCCGGCCACCTCGGCGGCCACCGCCTCGGCCTGCGCGAACCCCGCCCGCGCCGCCGCCGCCCGCCGCGCCGGGTCCAGCACGTTGCGGCCGATCGCCGCCCGCGCCGCCCGGTCCGGCGACACCACCGCCACCCGCGCCACCGACCGCAACGCCGCCACCTGCGCCGCCAGCCGCGGCATCGGCCCGAACGCCGACGTCACCGGCGCCAGCACCACCACCCGCTCCGCGCCGGCCGCCAGGTCCGCGTTGACCGTCGAGCGCACCCCACCGTCGACGTGCCGGCGGCCGGAGATCGTCACCGGCGGCCACACCCCGGGCACCGCGCAACTGGCGCCCACCGCGTCCACCAACGACACCCCACTGTCCGCGTCGAACACCACGAACTCGCCCGAGTGCGCGTCGACCGCCGTCACCAGCAACCGCCGCGCCGGCCACTGGCGCACCGGCAACCGGGCCTCGATCACCGCCCGCCGTGACGCCTCCGACGGGGTACGCGCCGCCAGCGCCATCGCCCCCACCCGCGCCCGCGACGCGGTGCGGGCGCGGGCGCGGGT